>JAHJQK010000186.1 GCA_018819135.1 Pseudomonadota bacterium
TTCCCCCTCTTCTCCTTCAAATCCCCTGAGAAAAACGAACGGGTATTCCTTTTTCCATAAGAAGCACGCCGCTGTTTTTCAAAACTTTTAAAACCCCCTCCCCTCATCCCTCCTGTCGTCCTTATGGCGGAATTTCAGAATGCTGGAAGATTGATTGGACTTTTGGGGTAGATTCGGGTTAAAATAGGCTATGGCCCGGATAGAAAAGCTTGATTGGCGCATATTTTTTTGGGTAATCATCACTATTCTTTCGTTTTCTTTCTTCTTCCCCCCAAACACCCCGGCGCTTACAATCCAGGAAGAACGTGAATTGGGGGAAAAAATTTTTCAGGAAGTCAAGAAGCGCTGGCCGATTCTTCAAGAACCCTCGGTGAACGAATATATCCGCGGCATCGGCAGAAAGATCCTTCAGCCCCTCGGGCCTCAACCTTTTGACTATCAATTCTACGTTCTCAACTCTCCTGAAATTAATGCTTTTGCAGTTCCAGGGGGAAAAGTTTTTCTGAACAGCGGTTTGATCCTCTTGGTGGAAAATGAAGACGAGATCGCGGGCGTGATCTCCCACGAAATCGCCCATGTCGTCGCCCGGCACATCGCCAAGCGCGGGGAGAAAACTCAAAAGATAAGTATAGCCGCTTTGGGGGCCATACTGGCCGGAATTTTTATGGGGGGGCAGGCTGCCGGCGCTATTGCCACTACCACGATGGCTGCTTCCGAGACCGCTTTGCTGAAATACAGCCGGGAAGACGAAGAAGAAGCCGATTACCTGGGTTTAAAATTTATGAATCAAGCGGGGTACGCCCGGTGGGGAATGATTTCCATGCTCAAAAAATTACGCAGAACCCAAGGCCCAACTTCCTCCGATCCCCCAGTTTACCTTGTGACCCACCCGGCTATCGAAGAGCGTACTGCCGACCTGGAAATCCAGATGGGCCGTTTTCCCCAAGAAAAGGAAAGCCAAAAACCCACGGGGAACCTGAAAAGAATACAGACCAAATTGGTTGCGGAAGAAAAGGATGTTTCCCGGTCCGTAACCTACTTCGAAAATTGGTTGAAACGTGCGCCAGATGAACCAGAGGCATTCTTCGGTTTAGGTCTGGCTCAGAAAAAAATGGGGGGATTGGATCGAGCCATCGAAAGTTTTTCCCGGGCAGCCTCTCTGGCGCCCCGGGATGGGGAAATACTCCGGGAGTTAGGTACCACCTATCTTCTGAAAGCCAACCTGCCGGAGGCCCAAAAATACCTCGAACGTGCCCGCCTCCTTTCCCCACTCGATCCCTTGATATATTTTAATTTGGGCAGGGTTTATGCGGAGCAAAAGCTACCCGATGAAGCGCTGCAAGCTCTTCTCCGCGCCAAGAAGCTGGAACCCAACCTATCAGGAATCTATTACCACCTGGGTATGGCCTACGGGGCCAAGAATATGCTCGGCCCGGCATATCAAAATTTTGGCTATTACTACAAGGCCATGGGAGACCCTAAAACCGCATTGATCCATTTTCAGAAAGCCCTCTCTCATTTCAACGAGCAGGCGCCGGAACGCCAGGCTATCCAAAAAGAAATCCAGGATCTTGCACCCAAGAAAAAGGAACCTCGATCTTAAAAACTTGCTTTGGGGAGGAAACGGTGAATCCCCAAAATTGGCGTAGTTTACTCTTGAACTCGATTCGTCCTGGCAGTAGCAGGGGAACCTTTCAACGATGATGGAGAACATTCGTAACTTCAGCATAATCGCCCATATCGATCACGGAAAATCGACGCTGGCCGACCGTCTGATTCAATACACCGGGGTGGTTGAAGACCGCGATTTTCAAGACCAGATTTTGGATAACCTGGACATCGAACGCGAGCGGGGAATCACGATCAAGAGTCAGGCGGTCACCCTGCCCTACCGCGCCAGAGACGGGCAAGACTATATCCTCAACCTGATTGATACGCCGGGGCATGTTGACTTTTCCTATGAAGTCTCCCGCGCCCTGGCATCGTGTGAGGGCGTCCTCCTTCTCATCGATGCCGCTCAGGGCGTTCAGGCGCAAACCATCGCCAATCTTTATTTGGCCATGGAAAACAACCTGGAAATTATCCCGGTGATCAATAAAATTGACCTCCCCACTGCTGATGTAGAACGGGTGATCGAACAGATCGACTCTGAATTGGGGCTGGACCCCTATACGCACATTCGCTGTTCAGCTAAGGAAGGAATTGGGATCGAAGAGATTCTGGAAAACATCGTCCAAAGAATTCCTGCACCGCGAGGGGATGGAGAGGCTCCGCTGGCTGCCCTGATCTTCGATGCCAAGTATGATCCCTATCGGGGAACAATCATCCACTGCCGTATTTTTGACGGTTCGGTTAAAAGCGGCGATACGATCCGCTTCGTTTCCAATCAGGCCACCTACAAGGTTGAAGAAGTCGGGCGCTTTTCTTTATACCGGAATAAGCTTGATAAGATTTCCGCGGGGGACGTGGGCTATGTGATCGCCGGTGTAAAGACCGTCTCTGATGTGCGAATTGGAGACACGATTACCCGCGACGATAGGCCCTGCCTCCAGCCTCTGGCAGGTTTTAAGGATGTGAAACCCGTAGTATTTTCCTCTATCTATCCCATCGCCTCGGATGACTATGAGGATTTGGCTGTCGCCCTCGAAAAATATAAATTGAACGATGCCGCCTTCATCTATCAAAAGGACTCCTCCCTGGCGCTGGGTCAGGGCTTTCGTTGCGGCTTTCTCGGTCTTCTCCACCTGGAAGTGGTTCAAGAAAGGCTGGAACGAGAGTATGATCTTTCCATTATCCTGTCCGTACCGAGTGTCCGTTACCGTTTCACTTTAAAAGACGGAATTGTACTGTACATCGACAACCCGGCTCATTACCCCAACCCTGTTTCTATCGCCAAAACCGAGGAACCTTATATCCGGGCCCACATGATGATGCCGGAGAAGTACCTGGGGGCAATTATAAAACTCTGTACGGAAAGGCGGGGGGTGAACTCCACTCTCCAGTACCCGGGGCCTGGCCGGGTGGAATTATCCTATGAGCTACCTTTGGCGGAAGTAATTTATGATTTTTATGACCGTTTTAAAACCCTGACCCAGGGGTACGGATCTTTTGATTATGATCTCATCGATTACCGGGAGGGTAACCTCATTTTGTTAGATATTTTAGTCAATGGCGAAAAAGTGGATGCGCTTTCGCAAATTATCCACCGCGATAATGCCCGGCCCCGTGCCCTTCAGGCTTGCGAAAGGTTGAAAGAAGAGATCCCCCGCCAGGTTTTTAAAGTGGCCATCCAGGGGGCGATCGGGGGCGAAATTATCGCCCGGACGACGATCTCTCCCTATCGCAAGGATGTAACCGCCAAGTGCTACGGGGGGGATATTACCCGTAAACGCAAACTGTTGGAAAAACAGAAGAAGGGTAAGAAACGGATGAAGATGATCGGTTCGGTCACCATCCCCCAAAGTGCCTTCCTGGCTGTTTTAAAATCTGATTCGGATTCATGAGTCATGGGCACTGCAGAAAGAAAAAACTTTCATCGGCAAACTCCAATCGGCAACCGGAAGATTGCGGGTCTCTATATTCATATTCCCTTCTGCCGGACGAAATGCCCTTACTGCACCTTTTACTCGGAAACAAATCTCTCGTTCATCTCAGATTACCTGAAGGCCCTTTTCCAAGAAATGGAGATGGCCCGCGATCAATTCAACCAATTGGAAACGGTTTACATTGGAGGAGGAACTCCTTCTGTGCTTCTCCCGCATCAAATCCAGGCGATCCTGGAAAGAATCCGCCAAAATTTCCAGCTGGTCCCCGATGCCGAAATCACTCTGGAAGCCAACCCGGCAGATTTGAGTTTAGCCTACCTCCAATCTTTAAGGCCCAGCGGGGTCAATCGTCTCAATGTAGGGTTCCAATCATTCGACTCCCAGATCCTAAAATTCTTAGGGCGGAGGCACTCCCTGGACCAAGCCATATCCTCGATCATAACTTCCCGCGAAGCCGGCTTTGACAATCTGGGGATGGACTTAATTTACGGCGTCCCCGGGCAGGAAATGGAATCATGGCTGGCTACCTTAGCGCGGGCTGTGAATTTTGCCCCGGAGCATATCTCCTGTTATCAGCTCACGGTCGAAGCTGGCACCCCTTTCGCATCCCGGCAGCAAAAAGGGGAATGTACCCTTCCCCCGGAAGACCTGCAGTATAATTTTTTTATGAAAACATCCGCAAGACTCGAAGAAGCCGGATATATCCACTACGAAGTTTCCAACTTCGCCCGGGGAATGGAGTATGCTTCCCGGCATAACCAAAAATACTGGAACCACACCCCTTACCTCGGACTTGGACCCTCTGCCCATTCTTTTCGCGGAAATCGCCGCTGGTGGAATCATCGCTTACTGGACCATTATATAGCCGACCTCAGCACCGGAAATGCTCCCATCCAGTCAGACGAAACCCTCACCCGGGAGCAACTTGGCTTCGAAGCCTTTTTCCTTGCCCTGCGCACCAAATTAGGGTTGCACCTAAAAGATTTCTCAGAAGAATATCAACAAGATCTTCTGGCCACAAAAGGGCCCATGCTGGCTGATTTATCGGATGCGGGCTACATCGTAATACAAGATGGGATGCTACTGCCGACCCGTTCCGGCCTGGCCATTGCTGACCGCCTGGCCTTGATATAAAGGCTTCTGCGGGTAATCCTTTTTTATTTCGTAATAATTTTCCATGACGGGTCCATCATCCGCGAAGATTGATAATAATTCTTACCTTTAGCCGTTACACTACGCCCTACGCCCTATGCTCTATGCTCCATGCGCTATGCTTTCTTTATATATTACTCACACTCACACTGACACCGACACTCGATTAAGCCCGATCCATCCCGCATACCGGTCACTGGCCGTCCCAATTAAGATGTTTTGATGGAGACCTCGAAATAGGAAACTCTTTGACCCACTTTCAGTAGTCTTAGGCATAAGGAATTTTAGCTGGCTGAGGTAATTAAAATTCTCAAGGCAACGAACGTAACAGAGTCCCTAACCCCACCCTATGCAAAACTCCCAGTTCTATTTTTTTCGGATCCTTTTCAGAATCTCATTGGCCGCCAGTATGCCACTGATGGAAGCTTGCATCAGCCCCCTCGTAATCCCTGCCCCATCACCGATTAAAAACAGATTTTGTATGTCCGTTTCTAACGTGGGTGAGATTTTTACTCGGTTGGTATAAAATTTCACCTCCACTCCGTAAAGAAGCGTGTGCCTGGAAAAGATGCCTGAGGTGATTCGATCCAATGCTTCCAGCATCTCGATGATGCTCTTCAAGTGGCGATAGGGGAGGACAAAACTAAGGTCACCTGGAGTTGCCGAAATCAGTGTAGGGTGGGTAATGCATCGGTTAATTCGATCAGGTGTGGAACGCCTACCATCCAGAAGGTCTCCCAATCGCTGAACGATCACTCCATTGCCAAGGAGATTGGCAAGTCTGGCGATATACCTCCCATACCCAATCGGATCGCGGAAGGGTTCGGTAAACGTGTTGGAGACGAGGATAGCAAAATTAGTATTTTCGGTTTTCTTCTTGGCATAACTATGGCCATTGACCGTAACGATGTCTTCGATCGTTTCCGTGACCACTTCCCCAAAGGGATTCATACAGAAGGTCCGCACCCGATCATCGAAGGTTTTGGAGTAATAGATGAACTTGGCCTCATAGGCAAGATCGGTAAGTTTCCGGAGAATCGAGGCAGGGGCCTCCACGCGAACTCCAATATCCACTGGACTTGGAACGGAAGATATTTTCAGACGTGCCACTTCGTTCTTGATCCATTCGGCCCCCACCCGACCCGGACCACAGATCACAAAATCAGCCTCTAGGGAGGTCCCATCGTGGAGGGATACGCCCGTAGCCTTTCCCTTCTCCACCCGCAGTTCTTTTACGGGGGTTTCAAAGAAGACATCTATTTTCCCCCTCAGATTCTCCCTGACTCTTTGGAGAAGAGGGATGCAATTCTCCGTTCCCAGATGCCTAATTTCCATGGGAATGAATTCCAAACCGGCCAGCCTGGCCTCCTGATAGAGCGCCTCCGTTTTATCCGAGGACTGCCCGAGAACCTCTTTCGGGGCACCAAATAAAAGGTAGGTTTCATCTGCCTCTTTTATCAAATTCATCAATTCTTTTTGAGGAATGAACTCACTCAGAAAACCTCCTACCGTTGGCGATAGAGTGAGTTTTCCATCACTGAATGCACCGGCCCCTCCCCACCCGCATAGAAGTTCCATCCCTCGCCCCCTCTTGCGGTCTTGGATATCCTTGCCCCGCTCGAAGATGGCGATATCCTCCACACCGACCCTGGAAAGGGTAAGAGCGGCAAAGATGCCTGAAGGACCAGATCCCACAATGATTACCCGGTAATGTTTTTTCATCTTCCGGCCTTTCCGATCTTATTCTGTAATGTAATAGGCGTACCTCTCCAGATGCCATTAAGCGAAATATCTCATCCCTGCTCTCAACATAGATCGAATCGAACCTTGTAATCGAAACCAGTAAGAACGTATATTGCGGGACAAGAGCGTGAGGCGGTACCGAACACCTTTTATTTTCCAACCTTTCGAATTTTCTCAGGTATAGGGATGATTCCTCGTCTCCTGCCTGATGGATGATGGCGTTTTAAGAACTCGGGGCTGCCGACGGCACGCTGGCTCGTCCATCGATTTCAGACTCCTCCGGTGCGGCGAAGTAGAACTCGCGATTGTTGCACCGAGCCACCACATGCATTGTCGCCCAACCCCCTGCCCTTACAACTAATAAGATTTGCTAACCGCATTCAGTAAACAACCCCGCAGCAAGCTGCGGGGCATTAAAAACCAAAACTTAACTGCTTATCTTGATGGTACTTTATATATCGACGTATGAGATCAGAGGTTACCTTGTCCCCAACGGACCGAACAAAATACCCGTCACTCCAAA
>JAHJQK010000187.1 GCA_018819135.1 Pseudomonadota bacterium
AAGGTTGTACCCGAGCATCTCCAGGAGGTCCGGGCCCGCCGAATGGGCTGGATCGAAAAAACCCGGGCCGCCGTCAAGGATCGTTTGACCAAAGAGATCGGCTATTGGGACCACCGGGCCGAGGAACTCAAGCTACAGGAGCAGGCCGGACGGGTAAACGCCCGCCTGAACTCCCAGGAGGCCCGACGCCGGGCCGATGACTTGCAAGCGAGGCTTCAGAGGCGGACGGAAGAGCTCAGCCTGGAAGGCCAGATCTCGGCCTTGCCGCCAGTGGTCCTCGGCGGTCTGCTGGTGTTGCCGATGGGCTTGTTAATGGCCATGACTGGCCGGACGGAGGTTCCGACAGCCCCAGCGGATACGCAGGCCAGTTCGGCTCGGGCTCGTGCCATTGTCATGGAGATAGAGCGTGGCCTCGGTTTCGAGCCCACCGACCGCGAGTTCGAAAAACTGGACTACGACATCGAGAGCCGCGTTCCCGGCACCGGCAAGCTGCGTTTCATCGAGGTGAAGGGTCGGGTGTCCGGCGCGGACACCATCACTGTAACCAAAAATGAGATTCTCTATTCGCTCAACAAACCCGACGATTTCATCCTGGCTATCGTGGAGTTTCTTCCCGATGATGCTCATCGGGTGCATTACCTCCGACAGCCTTTCCGGCGCGAGCCGGATTTCGGAGTGACCAGCGTGAACTATGCATTCGGCGAATTGCTGGCCCGAGCGGAGGCGCCACGATGAAGGCCAATCTTCATGTGTTCGTCAGTTCGGTGCAAAAAGAACTCGAAGATGAGCGCCTCATCGTTCAGAATCTCGTCAGCACCGACACATTCTTGTCGGCGCATTGCGTCCCGGTACTCTATGAATTCGAGCCTGCCTCTCCGGGTAAAGCGCTGGAAGGCTGCCTCGAATCCCTCGATGGCTGCCAGGTCTATCTGCTCATCGTTGGCGCCCACTACGGCACCCGGATCGGTGCGATCTCCCTCACGCACGCTGAGTATCGCCGCGCCAAGGGAAGGGAACTACCCGTACTCGCCTTCATCAAGGGCGATCGCAGCGTCAAGCGCGAGGAGGGAACAACCGCCTTGCTTGCCGAGATCGACGCCGACGGATTCAAGTACAAGCGCTTCGCCAACGTCATCGAACTCCAAAAGGAAGTCCGCGCTGCCTTGGTGAAGCTGCTTGCAGAAAAATTCGGCATCGTCCCGTCCAGCGACGAGGACAAGATCGCCCAGCAGACCATCGAGGCCACTTCTTCCTTCGAATCACAGGCGCTTCCTCGTCTCCGCTGGCAGGATCTTGACAACGAGGTGCTTCGCAGATTGATCGCGGCGGCCGAAAACCGAGACGCGGGGAGTCTTTCGGCGGAGGATCTCTGGTCCGGCGCTTCTGCGCGCGGGCTTGTCTGGCGTGAACAGGGCACGGGCGAAAGCTACGCCACGGCAGCCGGCATCGTGCTGCTCGCCAAGGATCCCTCGGTGGTGTTCCCCCAGTGCCGCATCCTTGCCGATGCCTACCGGAGTACGGAACCCGACGGCGACCCGCGGGACCACGAGGACATCCGGGCTCCGATGCCGCTGGCGATCGATCGCGCCATCGCCTTTATCGACCGCAACACCCGCCACCCGATGCGCATCGTCGGGCTCAACCGCGTTCGCCTCGACGAGTACCCTGTCGATGGCCTGCGCGAGGCGCTGGTCAACGCAGTGGCGCACCGCCAGTACGAGGACGCCGGCCGCAAGATTCTCCTCGAGATCTTCGCTGATCGAGTCATCCTCTTGAGCCCCGGTCTTCCCCCTCGACCGATCACGCTCGCCGCCTTGCGCAAGGGGAAGTACCGGCCGTGTTCGCGAAACCCTGTCCTAGCCCAGTGTCTTTCCTATTTCCACCGCATTGAGGAGCGAGGCAGCGGCTTCCGCCGGATGCGCGACCAAATGCTCAACCATGGGCTTGATCAGCCTCTGATCGGAACCGATACAGGGTATTTCCAGGTGATCTTCCCTGGTCCAGGGGATGATATTGACAGGATTCGGGTGCCGGAAGCCCGTCTCCTGGTAACCCCGGCTGTAGAGGCACAACTCAACGACCGGCAAAGGAAGGTTCTGGCTGAGGTTGTGGAATCCGGATTCGTAGCCAGCGGCTGGATCGTCAAGACATTGGGTGTCACTTACGACACGGCGAATCGAGACCTCAAGGCATTGGCAAATAAGGGAATTCTTGTGCGGAAAGGAAGTGGACGCGCCGCCAGGTATATCTTAGTGGAAGGGGGCTCCAGCAAATGAATCTTCCGATAATCTTCCGATGTCCGATCGAAATCTTCCGATTTTTCGCTGGGACTCACCATATTGGTTCGTGCCTAAGCCAATAGATAATATATTGATAATAGTCCATAATCTATCAATGAGTGTGCCGCCAAACAGTATGAATCATCCGATAATCATCCGACATAGGCTGGAAATCAACCGACCCACGGTGGTCCATGCCCTTGATCGATCGTCAGATAAGCGTAAAATGATTGGTGTGCAAATCCTCTGTGCAAAAAAGGTGCATATTTCCTTATGCAGGATCGACTAATAGCTATTTATTATCAAATGGTTATAGGATGTATTCGAGTTTGCGCCGGGAAAACTTTATGTGCAAATAACGCGCAATTAACCTGTAATCGTAAAGAAATCGTAAACTCAACAGCAGGAATCGTAAACTCGAAGATAAGCAGGTTTCCCCGGAATCGTCCGTTAACCGAGCGGCATATTTTGGAAATCGACTGATTTTGTGGTCTATTGGGGCCTCATATAGCCATGCTTTCCAAGTCTTGATATTGAATAGGGAGTTGCCTGATGACCACCCTCCGCAAGAAACTCATCGAAGTGGCGCTGCCGCTGGACGCCATCAACAAGGCTTCAGCGCGAGAGAAGTCTATCCGTCATGGCCACCCGAGCACGCTGCACCTGTGGTGGGCACGCCGTCCCCTGGCGGCGGCTCGGGCGGTAATCTTCGCACAAATGGTGGACGACCCGTCGGCCCATCCCGACCTATTTCCGACCGAGAAAGCACAGGAAAAAGAACGCCAGAGGCTGTTCCGCATCATTGAGGACCTGGTGCTGTGGGAGAACACCACCAATGAGACGGTCTTGCAGCAGGCGCGGGACGAGATCTGGCAGAGCTGGCGCTATACCTGTGCGGAGAATGCCGATCACCCTCGCGCGAAGGAACTGTTCGACCGCTATAAGCTGCCTGCCTTCCATGATCCCTTCGCCGGTGGCGGGTCTTTGCCTCTGGAAGCGCAGCGGCTGGGGTTGGAGGCCTACGCCAGCGACCTCAACCCGGTGGCGGTACTGATCAACAAGGCGATGATCGAGATCCCGCCGAAGTTCGCGGGGCGACCGCCGGTAAACCCCAAAAGCGCCGCAGAATATCTGGGAGCGCGGGCGTCTCGCCCGCATAAAGAGTGGCACTCCCGTGGGTACCTCCCACATTTCGACCACCCCCGCCTTGTCCAGTCCATCAGCTTCCGTCTTCATGACTCCGTTCCATCGAAAGTCATCAGTGTGTGGAGGGAGGAATTGGAGCTGGGAGACGATGTGGCCTCGGACGATCCGCGTATGGCCGAACTACGGGAGCGTGTCGCAAGGTATGAGGATGCAGGGCATGGCGCCTGTTACCTCAGGGATGAGCGGATTGCCGAACTGGTTCAGAATGCGTTGTTCCATTTCGATGGCGAGCGCTACCGCCTTTTGACTTGGTGTATCATGCACAACCATGTGCATGTATTGGTCGAGACAATGCAGGGCTGGCCTTTGGGAGACGTCGTCCATTCGTGGAAGTCCTTCACTGCCAAAGAGGCGAACAAGGTGCTCGGGCGGTCCGGTAAGTTCTGGATGAAGGATTACTTCGACAGATTCATTCGGGATGAGTTTCATTTTGCGGGAGTGAAGGAATACATTGAGAACAATCCCGTGAAGGCAGGACTGTGCCGTTCTCCCGAGGAATGGAGGTTTTCAGCATTAGGGTCGCGGCTGTCCGGATCGGATGGTGCGCCCGGGACGGGCGCGTTCCCAGGACTTTGGAAGGGCGCACAGGGGTTAGCCGAAGATGTGCGCTACTACGGCAAGTGGATGCGCGACGAGGCCGAGAAGCGCATTGGCTACCTCTACCCAAAGGTCGAGGTCACGGCCGATATGGCTTCGATACGGCCGGACCTGAAGAAGTACGTGGGCCGGAAGCTCACTGTCATCGCCTGGCTCTGGGCGCGTACTGTAAAGAGCCCCAACCCAGCCTTTGCGCAGGTAGACGTGCCGCTCGCCTCTACCTTCATGCTCTCTACCAAGGCGGGTAAGGAGGCGTATGTTGAGCCAGTCCTGGGAACGCAGGCCTCCGGCCTGCACAAAACTGCGGACGGGACGTCCGCGCTCCCAGGTTATCGCTTCACCGTGAAGGTGGGCAAGCCCAAGGATGCGGAGGCGGTGAAGAGGGGCACCAAGCTCTCGCGAGGGGCGAACTTCCAATGCCTGATGTCGGGGACGCCGATCGCGGGCGATTACATCAAGGCAGAGGGTAAGGCAGGGCGCATGGGTGCGCGGCTGATGGCGATTGTCACCGCGGGCGAGCGCGGGCGAGTTTATCTCGCGCCGACGCCAGAGATGGAAGCAGTTGCCCGAACGGCAGAACCAACGTGGGTGCCTGAAGGGTCTTTTGTCGAAGACGCCAGGGCATTTACGCCCTTCATTTATGGTTTGAAGGAGTGGCGACATCTCTTTACCCCCCGCCAGCTCCTGGCGCTGGGAACTCTCTCAAACCTGGTGGAGCAAGCGCGAGAGCGAATAAGGTGCGACGCGCTCGCCGCCGGCTTGTCCGGCGATGACCGCAGCATCGAGTCAGCTAGCACCGGTGCTGTTGCGTACTCCGATACGATCGCGGTGTATTTGGCATTTGGGATTTCCCGGCTGACCATGCGATGTTCATCACTGGCTGCATGGGATAGCGCCTATCAGAAGATTCAGAACACATTTGGACGGCAGGCGCTATCGATGGTTTGGGACTTCTGTGAAGGTAACCCATTCTCGAATGCGACGGGAAATTTTGAGAGCTGTCTTGTCGGATTAGCAGAAGCACTCGAAGCATTACCAAATCTACAGTTAGCTGGTAAAGGCTTCCAATCAGATGCGCAGAACCAGGTTGATAGCAGAGGTAAGGTTGTTTCAACCGACCCGCCCTACTACGACAATGTACCTTATGCAGACTTGTCTGACTTTTTCTATGTCTGGCTACGCCGTTCTCTAAAGTCGGTATTCCCCGAACTTTTTGCCACGCTCGCGGTGCCAAAGGCAGAGGAGTTAGTGGCCTTCGCTTATCGCCACGGCAGCAAGGCAGACGCCGATGCGTTCTTTCTGGACGGGATGACGAAGGCCATGCACCGCCTCGCGGAGCAGGGGCACCCAGCCTTCCCGGTTACCATTTACTATGCCTTCAAGCAGTCCGAGAGCGACGACGCGGACGGTACCGCCAGCACCGGCTGGGAAACCTTCCTCGATGCGGCGATCCGAGCCGGCCTCGCCGTCACTGGTACATGGCCTATGCGTACCGAGATGAAGGGTCGCGTGCGTGACAGAGGCGACAGCAACGCCCTCGCCTCCAGTATCGTCCTCGTCTGCCGTTCACGCGCGGACAAAGCACCTACCGCCACTCGACGAGAGTTCATCACCACCCTTAGATCTGAGCTGCCCTTGGCACTCGCCCACCTGCAGCGCGGCAACATCGCCCCGGTGGACCTGGCACAGGCGGCCATCGGCCCCGGCATGGCGGTCTACACCCGCTACGCCAAAGTGCTTGACGCCGAGGGAAAGCCGCTTTCGGTGCGCGAGGCGCTCTCGCTCATCAACCAGACCCTCGACGAGGCGCTGGCGGAACAGGAAGGTGACTTCGATGCCGACAGCCGCTGGGCCCTGGCGTGGTTCGAACAGTCGGGGTTCGCGGAGGGCGAATACGGAGTGGCCGAGACGCTCTCCAAGGCCAAGAACACCAGCGTCGCCGGCATGGTCGACGCAGGAATTCTGGCCTCCGGCCACGGCAAGGTGCGGCTGCTCCGGCCTGAAGAACTAGCGGCGGACTGGGACCCTGGGACAGACAAACGCATGACCGCGTGGGAAGTGGTACATCAGCTCATCCGTGCGCTCGAAGCAGGGGGCGAAGGCGCGGCGGCAGCACTCGTCACCAAGCTTGGATCGAAAGCCGAAATCGCCCGCGAGCTGGCCTACCGGCTCTACACGCTCTGCGAACGCAAGAAGCGCGCGGCGGAAGCGCTCTCCTACAACGGCCTGGTGCAAAGCTGGCCGGAAATCATACGACTCGCACGCGAAGGCGCCAAACCGCGCGAGACACAAACCACAATGTTTGAAGAAAACTAAGGAGTAACCCATGGCTATTACCAACCACGAACGTGTCGGCAAGGCGCTGGAACTTCTGAGGAGCGGGCTCGGACCCTTCGTCCAGCGCGAGATCATGAACACCTACAAAGATCGCGCCGCGACCGAGGTGAGCCGCTTCATGGGCGAGGATCGCCTGACCGCAAAGAAGCCGATTGAAGAATGGGACGCGGCCGTGCTGCTGAAGCTCATGTGGGAATCATGGAACGATGTTTTCCGCCTCACCCTCGGGCACACCGAACGGAGCCTGGTCAGCGAACTGCGCGAGCACCGCAACAAGTGGGCGCACCAGGAGACTTTCTCCGGCGATGACACCTATCGCGCCCTAGACTCGGCAGGGCGGCTGCTTACCGCCGTTTCCGCGCCCCAGGCGGACGAGATTGAGAAAATGAAGATGGAGCTTTTGCGTCTTCGCTTTGACGAGCAGGTGCGGAGCGAAAAACGTAAGAGCGCAGGGGTGGCTATCGAGAGCCAAGCTATGGCTATTCTGAAGCCATGGCGCGAGGTGGTGACCCCTCATCAGGATGTCGCCAGCGGTCGTTACCAGCAGGCCGAGTTTGCAGCCGACCTGTGGCAAGTGCACTTGGGCGAGGGCACGGACGAGTACCGGGATCCGGTCGAGTTTTTCCGCCGCACCTATCTCACAGAGAGTCTCAAGCGCCTATTAGTAACCGCAATTCAGCGCATTTCCGCTCAGGGCGGCGACCCCGTTGTCCAGCTCCAGACCAACTTCGGCGGCGGCAAGACCCACTCGATGTTGGCCTTGTACCATCTTTTTTCCGGCACCGCCCCGGGCGAACTGGCAGACATCGGCAATGTGCTTTCAGAAGCCGGCGCAAAGAAGGTTCCTAATGCAAAGCGGGTGGTACTTGTTGGCAACAAGATCTCACCCGGCAACCCGGTGACCAAGCCCGACGGCACGGTGGTGCGAACCCTCTGGGGTGAACTTGCGTGGCAGCTTGGAGGCAAAAAGGCTTTTGCACGCGTGCGAGCCGACGATGAGAAGGCTACGAGCCCTGGGGACGCCCTCCGGGAACTCTTCAAAGAATATGGGCCTTGTCTCGTTCTCATTGACGAGTGGGTGGCCTACGCGCGCCAGCTCCACGATCAGGGGGACCTGCCCGCAGGCAACTTTGAGACCCAATTCACTTTTGCTCAGGTACTCACAGAATCTGCCAAGCTGGTTAAGAACTGTCTCCTGGTCATTAGTCTGCCCGCTTCTGACACGACAGGTTCACCACATACCCAGGCCGACGACTCTGAGGTGGGGGGCCAGCGTGGCCGGGAGGCCCTGGAGCGTTTGCGAAACGTGGTGGGCCGCGTGGAGTCTTCGTGGCGTCCGGCAAGCGCCGAGGAGGGCTTTGAGATCGTGCGGCGGCGACTTTTCGAGCCACTCACTGATCCGGCAAAGTTCAAGGACCGTGATGTGGTCGCGCGGGCTTTTGCCGATCTCTACCGGGGTCAACACCAGAAGTTCCCGCTTGAGTGCCGCGACGCGGATTATGAGAAGCGTTTGAAGGCCGCCTATCCGATCCACCCTGAGGTTTTCGACAGGCTTTATACGGACTGGTCGACTTTGGTCAAATTTCAGCGCACTCGCGGTGTGCTGCGCCTCATGGCGGCGGTGATCCACAGCCTCTGGGAGAAGGGTGACCGCAACCCTCTGATCCTACCGGCCAATATTTCGATAGACGACCCTCGCGTGCAATTCGAACTCACACGCTACCTTTCAGACAATTGGGTTCCGATCCTTGAAAAGGATGTGGACGGCCCCAACTCTTTGCCTCTTCGTCTCGACAGCGAAATCCCCAACCTTGGCAAGTTCTCTGCTTGCAGGCGTGTGGCTCGCACCATCTACCTCGGCTCTGCACCAACGCCGACAGCAGCCAACCGGGGTCTGGAAGACCGGCGCGTGAAGCTTGGGTGCGTGATACCGGGTGAGTCACCTGCCGTATTCGGTGACGCACTGCGGCGACTTGCAGCGGCAGCCACCTACCTCTACCAGGATGGCCCACGGTACTGGTATTCCACCCAGCCCACGGTCACAAAGCTTGCGGAAGACGGGGCCGAGCAGCTCAAGCGCGATCCCGACAAGGTGGTGCAGGAGCTAGACAAACGCCTCCGAAAAAACCTGGAGCGCAAGGGTGACTTTAACCGCATCCACCCGCTCCCAGGATCGAGCGGTGACGTACCGGACGACCTTGATGCCCGTCTCGTGGTGCTGGTAATTGATCATTCGTACAGCAAGGATCCTCGTAGCCCCGCTGAGACGGCAGCAAAGGCGATCCTGGAGACCCGTGGCAACACCCCTCGCCTTTACCGTAACACTCTGGTCTTTCTCGCAGCGGACAGGACCCGGCTCCAGGATCTGGACGAGGCGGTACGAAAGTATCTTGCATGGGAATCCATCCTCAACGAGAAGGACACGCTAGACCTCTCGCCGCACCAGGTCAAGCAGGCTGAGACCCAGAAAACCAGCGCCGATAGCTCCGTAACAGCCCGACTGCCTGAAACCTACCAGTGGTTACTGGTTCCTACGCAGGCCACACCACAGGTAATGATTGAATGGCAGGCGATCAGGCTTTCAGGTTCTGATGACCTTGCCCTGCGGGCCAGCAAGAAACTCCGAAACGACGAGTTGCTAGTGACAAGTTTCGCGGCCTCCAGGCTGCGGATGGAAATGGACCGCGTTCCACTTTGGCGAGGCGATCACGTGGCCATTAAGCAACTCATTGATGACTTCGGATGTTACATCTACCTGCCGCGTCTCAAGGATTCAGTGGTTCTATTGGGCGCGATTAGCGACGGACTCGGACTGTTGACATGGACTCAGGATTCATTTGCCTACGCCGAAAGCTACGACGAGAATGCAAAGCGATACTGTGGCCTTCGTGGCGGCCAAATGGTTTCGATAAACCCCGATGATGTAGGATTGCTCGTTCGCCCTGAGGTTGCAAAGCAACAGATGGAGGCGGAGACCCCGCCCCCTCCTGACGGTGCGGACACTGACATACCTGTGTCGCTCGGCCCTGGGCCAACGGTGCCAGTTACCTCTACTCCCGGTCCTGTCGAACCAGACAAACCTAAACGCTATCACGGCACAGTGACGCTCGACCCGGCACGGGTTGGGCGTGACGCGAGCAAGATTGCCGATGAAGTCATCACACATCTGGTCGGGCTGGTGGGGTCATCGGTGCGGGTAACGCTGGAGATCGAGGCGGATATCCCGGGTGGCGCCCCGGAAAACGTCGTGCGAATCGTCACGGAGAACGGCCGCACACTCAAGTTCACAAGCCAAGGATTTGAAGAGGAGTAAGATCTGGTGATACAGTAAAATGATCAGGGCTGGGGTGGGATTAAGTCAGATGATTGGAATGATAGTTGCGGTCCCGGACCAAGGCAACAGATTGAAACGCTTTGAGAAGTCATAAAAAAGGAGCCCCAAATGGGGTTTATAACCACTTTTTTGACCCCTAAAAAGGGTCACACCTATTTAAACTCGTAAGAAAAAGCCAAATATCATGGCCCAGATGCATCCTGATGACATTGAGGATTACGAAGACGCCACGGAAGGTGAAAAAAGGGTTTTCAGATTTATAAAGGAAGCGGCGAGACCGATGAAGTGGCAACAGGCTCAAGGCATTAGGCTCAAAGGGGAAAATAATTTGATTTCATCCTCTTTGGTAAAAAGCTCGGGCTCTTTGTCATAGAAGTAAAAGACTGGACCTCCCAGCAAATCATTTCACACGATCCCCACCAGTTTACCATTCGTGTTTTAGAAAAAACCGAGCAAAAGATCAACCCTGACAAACAGGCTAAGGGTTATGTAACTGAGCCGCCTGTTTGTCACGAGCCACGAGATATTTATCGCCATTGATTTTCAAGCCTTTAGCGATCAGCTTTCAGCACTCAGTAATTTGGGGATTTCTTCTCCTATTTCCTGTCCCGTAATTGGTCCATACCCTAGCCCAGACCTGGTTTAGTTTGCCAATTGTAAAGGACAATTTACTAAACAATAAGCCCAAATCCGGGATTCAAAATGAGGTTAGTCGCGCCAGCCCTGTTGAATTTCCCCCAAGGGAACCCTATTCAACAGGGCCAGGGCGGGCCCTGGCCCCGATCTTGAAAGGTTTTTCACGGGGTGGCTTTGGGAGAGAGGCCATGGTCGGGAATTCTCCAGATTGGGTGCCTGCATAAATGCCGGAAGGCTTTCTGGATAGTTTTTTGTTTGCAAAATCATCCAATTGGGTTTATATTTTCAAGGGTAACCAATAGAAAATATGGAGAAACAGGAAATGCCCACAAATGTTCTTGACAACATCAAAGGAAGTGAGCTTCCAAAGGCTTGGGCTGAGAAAATCAAGGCAATACCTGACGAGAGTTACACCGTCACTATTCGGCCACAAAGGGAAAGCAAGTCTCTGAAGCAGGTAATGTCTGAACTCAGCCGTAAAGCTCAGGCTCGTGGTCTGACTCCAGAGAAGCTGGAAGAAATCCTCGGAGAAAAGATAACCCACATCTTCTAAAAGGTATTTCTTTGCGCTGTGTTTTTGACACCAACGTTATTATCAGTGCTGCTCTTTTTGAGCATAGCAATCCGGCTCAAGCTCTTAACAAGGCATTTGATGAAGGAGAGGTATTGTTTTCAAAAGCCACTGAAAAAGAATTAGAGGATTGAAGTCACCAAGGCAGTTTCTATTTGCCGCGATCCTAAAGATAATATGATTCTGGAACTGGCTGTAAGTGGCCAAGCCGATGTGATTATAACAGGAGACAAGGATTTGCTTGATCTAAGCCCCTTTGAGGGGATTTCTGTACTCTCACCGAAAGACTTTCTCGAATCATCTTGAGACAATTTTATTCGCCTTCGCCCTAATACCCTGTCCCGGACCTATCCTCGTAGCTGAAGTGTTGGGGACCAATTGCTGAAGAACAAAGTAGGCCTTGGGATCCAAGTAAGATCTGTCGCGCCAGGGAGGGCCTTGGCCTAGACCAAGTAGGAGGCGCAAGGGCAAAGGTGCAGGGCGCAAGGGGGGACTGCAACGCCGGGATCGATATATACCCCGTCATACTCTTGTCCCTTTGCCCCCGTGGACTTTTGGATATCGCCTGGAGATCGCAGCCCCAGCCAATATTAAGATAAGAGAGTACTCTAAATCCTTTGTGCCACTAAGTTGCGTTACCCTAATTTGTTGTATCTGCTATGGTTCATATGGATAATGTTCGATTAGTAATTGAAACTTATGGAACCCTGTTTTCTGGGAATCGGAAGTTCCTGTTGAAGGGAATACCGGAACTTTGATTTCTCCTTTCTATATTATCTGTTATTCCAGTCCGTTATGCTTTTATTCGACTCCCGGCAAGGAAAAAAGAACGCCATTGTATTTAAAATTTCAGAATCTTGGGTTCCGCACAACCATTTTTAATTAAGTAAAAATCATTAAATATCAATATATTATCGTTATGGCACGTTTATTGCTCTGTTAAATTTTAAAACTGAAGTTCATCATATGAAAAAGCCTCTTTACAGATGATAATTTTAAAAAGCCAACAGATTACTTAAAGATGAGGAGATCCCAAGGCAAAGGGGTATTACTTAGAGGTTAACCATGAAAGCGTTCTGGCTATGTTTTGTGCCTCTATTTGTTGCTGTCGATGCGGTAGGCGTGTTGCCCATGTTTATGTCCTTTACCCTCGAGCTGAATTCACAGAAAGTCCGACGTATTGTATATCAGTCCGTCTTGACAGCCACGATAGTCGCTTTGGTCTTCTTGGCTGTTGGCAAGTTAATCCTGGAACTCCTTGGCATTACGGTAGCCGATTTCATGGTAGCAGGAGGTATCCTCCTTTTTGTTATCTCCATTAGTGATCTTTTGACAGGAGAGAAGATTCAGAGGAAGGTTGATATAGAAAGTCTAGGTGCCGTACCTTTGGGAGTGCCATTGATTACCGGACCAGCGGTCCTAACGACTTCTATTCTTCTTGTCAATGAGCATGGCTTTTTTATGACAGCCTCTGCCATCGTGATAAACATTTTGATAGCAGGTGCAGTGTTTCTTTTTGCAGAACCTATAAACAGCTTTTTAGGAAATGCGGGATCAAAGACATTATCGAAAATTGCCAGTCTTCTTCTCGCTTCAATCGCTGTCATGATCGTTCGTAAAGGGATAACGTCTTTTTTTTCGTAGAACTAATTTCACATTATTCCCCAGATGCACCTTAGGGATGGAGAGATCATTTATGAAAAAGATCAAGATTGCAACTGGTGTTTATTGGGTAGAGATACCTGAGGCAGGTCTTTTCATTCTGTGCGGATGCCCTGCAGACAGTGTCAAACACCTCATGAAGAGGGGCCTTATTCGGACAGAAGAGAAAAGCGGAGTTCAATGCGAGACCGGTCCCAATGCGATTCTTCTTTCAGACGTTTCGATACAGGGGGAGCGTTTCTGTAACATAGCCGAATTCCCGGTTCTCCAGATGCTATACAGGCAGGGAATGATCATTCCCAATCATCCAAACAATACCGGCATCAAGCCACTCCTAATCGGCATTGAAGACCAGGTGAAGTCCCAGGCCGAATATATTTATCGGGGGAACTACGGTCTCATCTCCGAAGATGAAATGATTCAAACTGGCATGACAAAGGATCTTGCACGGGACATCATGCGAATAAAACGGCGGTTTACTTTTGAAAAAATCCGAAAGACCGATGAACTGATTGAAACAAGAATCATAGCTGAAGAGCCTGTGGAATTGAGAAATGGCGCCTATATTTGTCGTAAGGGGAAAAACTTCTTTGAGTTTACCTATGAAAAAGAATCCATAATGATTAATCTAAACCTTGTGGGAAGTGAGGAGTATGATGCGCCCTATTATTTGGGGCATCATGATATTAGAAAGGAATATTTTTCCGTGATTCACACCGGTGAAGGGGATGGATGGGACATTAACAGACCGTGCATGGGAAGTATCCTGACCTTTCAAGGCAAGATCTATTTGATTGATGCCGGACCCAATATCATTCATAGCCTGACGGCGCTTGGTATCAGTGCAAATGATATAGAAGGAATCTTCCATACCCACTCCCATGATGACCATTTCATTGGATTGCCAGCTCTGTTTCGCTCTGACCACAAGATAAAATATTTCACAACCCCCCTTGTGCGAACCTCCATCGAAAAGAAACTATCGGCATTGCTGTCAATGGGAAAGAATATTCTTTCCAGATACTTCGAGGTAAAGGACCTCACATTATATAAATGGAACAATATAGATGGACTGGAGGTGATGCCCGCTCTCTCCCCTCATCCTGTGGAGACCAATATCCTATTTTTTCGAACCCTATGGGAGGATGGATATAAGACTTATGCCCATTTGGCGGACATTATCTCTTTTGACGTTCTCAGTAAAATGATAACGGATGATGCAACAAAAAGCGGCATTACCAAGAAATACTTTGAAGAGGTGAAAAAGATATACCTTACACCCGTTGACATCAAAAAAATTGACATAGGCGGCGGTCATATTCATGGCAGGGCTGATGACTTTACTGGAGATAAATCCGGGAAAATTATACTGAGCCATACATCACTAACTCTCACGGATAAACAGAAGGAAATGGGAACCAGTGCATCATTCGGCATGTCCGATGTTTTGATACCATCTGATCAGGATTTCACGAAAGCATCAGCCTTCCAGCATCTTCAGTCACATTTCCCCACTGTACCCAGGCATGAACTGCGCATGCTGTTGAATTGTCCCGTGGTTTCCTTTAATCCCGGTACTTTTTTACTGCGAAGGGGTGACTTGAATCGTGAAATGTTTTTTATCCTTTCCGGAATCCTTGAATATATTGTGGCCAATGAGGGCATTTTTAATCGGTTATCTACAGGTTCCATTGTTGGAGAGATATCCGGATTGACCAATGCAAAGGTGCAGGGAACCTATCGAGCCTTCAGCTTTGTCAAGGCACTTAAAATCCCCTGTAACTTGTACATTCAGTTTTTAAAAAGGAACCAGATTTACGAAAACATGAAACAAATTATCGAAGTTAGGCAGTTTCTTCAAAGGACTTGGCTATTCGGAGAGATGACATCCTGTCCTGTCAAAAACAGGATTGCACGGTGCATGAAAAGTGTATTCTATGTCAGGGGCAAACACCTGCCCACCTTGGGAAGTCAGGATCTATTTCTTGTAAAGGATGGACAGATTAAAATCTTTTATGGTTCCCGTTTTGTTGAAACACAAGAAAGCGGGGGTTTTTTTGGAGAAGAGAATATTCTCTTTAAAGCACAAAACCTATTTTCGGCCATCACGAGCAAGAAATCTACGATATTTCATATCCCAAAGGAGGAAGTAAAAAACATCCCCATTGTTGAGTGGAAATTACTGGAAACCTTCGAGAGACGGATGCGGACCTTTGGTCCTCAAAGAAGCTAGGGGGAGCAAAGTGAAAAGATGAGGAATAGATCCTACTTTTTTTCAAGTCTGACCATATGTCTGGTCCTGATTTTTTCTTCACCAGGACTACTTTTTTCTCAACCCCTATCAACCGAGAGAATTAGGGATCTGATCCAGGATTTTAAAAAGGATCCTCGCGGTCCTTATCAGACCATTCAATGGTTTTGCAAAGATGGGACGATCAACCCTGCCACTAAGCCCTGTCCACATCCGGGCGGGCTCCAGCATGCGCTCCACAAGGATATCGTTCGGATTATTGAAAGGGAAAACGGTATTTATCCGGGGCAGATTCTGGCCGGGTCGCCTTTTAAAGAGTTTTTTGATGAGGCCCATCAAAACTCCCGTTTGAAGCAATATCAGATGGAAAAGTTTCTACAGGCGGTCGATGATGGATGGATCCTCAGACGAGCACGATATTACCGTGGAGCCTTTCAGGCTGAAAATGAGTCTTCATGGGGGAGGGAGTTCCTGATCTGGCTTTTATCGATGGATGAAACCGTAATGAATCAATTTTTCCTCATTCGTCAATCAGTCAAGGACATCCCTCACCAGGCCAATAATAATCAATGGAGGTCCATCCGAGCCCTCTCAAAGACCATATCCGATTCCATGCCATCTTTTACCGATTTACGGGTCAAACTCCATGGGCAACCTGAGCCGGAAGATCTCAGGCGTGTTAGGGAATTTTATACCCGCCACCGTGATAGCATCCATCCTGAACTGGATAGCACGTTCCGTTCCCTGGAAAAGGAATTGAATACCGTATATTATCCCCTTCAATTGAAATCATTGGAAAGATACCTGAACCAGATCCATCCGCAATTCATTTTTCATGATCAAATTAAGAGATTGATTAAAAATTATGGTAACATGCCGGACCAGGCCGGAAAAAAATCCTCCCAATATGGGGGCCTGTGTATAGAGCTGGCTGATCTGCTATGGAATATCCGCAAGGGCCTGTTATCGGTTCCACCGGGCAGTGGGCGATTGTCTGCCATGGATCTATCTAATGAAACCGAGAGCCTCCTTTTTCAGTCAATCCAGTCCTGGCAACCCAAAACCCTTCATGAGATTTTTGAAAAAGGATATGTCCTTGCCAAGGCTGCCGCAGGCTGTGGCTTCATGGAGATCTGGGAATGGGAAGCCATAGAGCCCCTTTTGGGCATGAGCGGGGATGAAAATCTTGGCATAGGGGAATTCCTGGAGAAAGCCAGGTATACGCAACGGGTGGTGGAATGGGGCAATGGCATGTCAGCGGCCGTATATGAACCCGTTGTCAGGATTTTTAGAGGGTTTGAAC
Organism: Pseudomonadota bacterium; assembly: GCA_018819135.1. Lineage (GTDB taxonomy): Bacteria > Desulfobacterota > SM23-61 > SM23-61 > SM23-61 > JAHJQK01. The sequence goes on from JAHJQK010000187.1 coordinate 16,177, forward strand.
CCAAATCCATTGGTTTTTTGGATGATCTCATTCGTTCCTCAGTGTTATTGCCCCTTGGCGATGTTGCCGGGCAGCTAGGGGAGATATCCTCCAAATTTTCGAAATCATCCAACAATATCCTGGGGATTCCAAATCAGAACCAGATCCGCGGGCTCAACCCGGGTTTGGCACTGGGAGATCTGGAAGTCATCGCAGATCGACCCGATGAGTTAAATTTTTCCTCCAAAAAAATTTATGTCATGTCGTATATCCCTTCGGAACTCAAACCTGTTGCAGGAATTGCCACCGTTTCTGAAGGAAATCTGGTATCCCATGTTCAACTGTTGGCAAGAAATCTTGGCATTCCCAATGCCATCATTACAAAACAACATCTAAAGGACCTGATTCCTTTCTCTGGAACAGTGGTATTCTATGCCGTTTCCCCTGGAGGCACGGTGATCATGAAACCGGCAAACCAGATGACACAAGAAGAGAAGAGGTTGATGGGAGAGGGGAAAAGACGAGAGGATAAAGTGATGTACCCCACAGAAAGATTGCATTTAAAGAGATACGAATTAATCAGCCTCAAGAATGTGCGGGCTTCTGATTCCGGTCGGCTTTGCGGCCCCAAAGCGGCAAATCTCGGAGAACTCAAAAACCTTTTTCCGGACAAAGTGGTCAATGGTCTGATCATTCCTTTTGGAGTCTTCCGCGCCCATCTTGACCAGCCTATGGGTGGGACAATGTCGACTCTCTGGCAGTTTTTACAGGAGACCTTTATTAAGACAACCAAAGAAAGAGATGGAGGAGGAAAAAACGACGAAGAGATTAAGCTCTATATCCTTGAAAGACTGGGACAGCTTCGTAATGCCATCAAGGAGATGACGTTTCTGCCAGGTTTCCAGGATGATCTTCGTAAAAAATTTCAAAAGGAGTTTGGTAAAAAGATGGGAGAGATCCCTGTATTTATTCGTAGCGATACCAACATGGAAGATCTGAAGGAGTTTACAGGAGCAGGCCTAAACCTAACAGTCTTCAACGCAGTGGAGGAAAACAAGATCTTTCAAGGTATCAGAGATGTATGGGCATCACCTTACACAGAGCGAAGTTACCTGTGGCGACAAAAATACCTGCTAAACCCAGAGAACGTTTTCCCGTCTATCCTTATTCTTCCGACGGTTAACGTGGATAAATCCGGTGTGATGATCACAACCGGCATTCCCACATCAGATCCAAGGGATATTACGGTTGTATTCAACCGGGGAGCCGGTGGTGCCGTAGAAGGGCAGACAGCCGAATCCTATTTGCTTCAACACGACGGGAGGAACGTCCTCCTTTCCCCCTCAAGAGAGTTATTCTATACTGCCCTCCCATCAACGGGAGGTGTTCAAAAGATCTCGACCCATCTTGTAAACCCCATTCTGAAGTCCCGGGATCTGGAAAAGCTCAGAGAGCTCGCTCTGGAGGTCAAGGAGAGATTAGGAGGAACCACAGGGATGGAACCTGTGGGGACTTTAGATATGGAACTGGGTTTCAAGGAAGACCACATCTGGTTGTTTCAGGTGCGGCCCTATGTTGAAAGCAAGAAGGCACTCTCCAGCACTTACCTTAGAAATTTAGATCCGGAAATCCCAAAGGATAGGAGGATTTCTCTGGGGGACAAGATGGAAGACATACAGTAATATAACGTCTCGGAAATTCTACAACTCATTGAAATTAAATTGGTTTATTGAGACATTTGATTTTAGCCTCACACATGGGGTAATGGAATGATGGAATATTGGAATGTTGATTTTAAAAGGAATTTTGTATTTTAAGAGTATTTTTTTATCTAGGTCAAGATGGATTTTACCATTATACCATTCAACCATTTTCCCATAATTCCATCATTCCACTATTCCAACATTCCAATCGCACGACCTGGAGGCCTTTCGGCCCCGAGCGACTCGACATGAGCTCGTCGACATGTCTCAAGGCCGAGGGGCTCTCGACAGGTTGTGAGCGAAGCGAACTAACTTGGTAAAAACACAATTAGTGCCTTTCCAATTCAAAAAACAGGTTTCACGAAGAGGGAAAAACCATGTTACGCCTTATTATTTCATGTATCATTGGGATCTTCTGGGTCGCCTTTTTTAGTGATGCTTCACTCTCTTATCCTATCGATGGATACGATGTAAGCGGAATCCGACGGCTAGAGCGGTTGAGATTGATATTAGACGGAAAATTACCGGGGCCCAAACCTGTGCCAGGCGCCCGAAATTCTATCTCAGACATAAAGCTTAATCTCCTTAGTCCGGAGCACAAGGTCCCCCATGAACCCATGAAAGTAGACCCTGATTTACAAAAAGCAATAGAAGCCCTTTTCCCTGACCGGCACGAGAGCTACTCCCTGGTCCTTTTGGATATTACGGCCGGCCGACCCATGCGGTTTGCTTCACGGCAGGGAGAAAGGCAATTCTCCCCCGGTAGTGTGGGAAAACTGGCCATAGCAGCGGGGCTTTTTAGTGAATTGCGAAAGATCTATCCCGAAGATCAGGAAAAAAGACGGGAACTTTTGCGTAAAAGGATGGTTGTTGCGGGAAAATGGATTTATACTGATCACCATGCTGTCCCCATTTATGATCCAAAAAACGGTTCTTTTTTCTCCCGCCCGATCGCAGAAGGGGATGTGTTTTCCCTCTACGAGTGGGTCGATCATATGCTATCCGCAAGCGCCAATGCTGCTGCAAGTACGGTGTGGAAAGAGATAATGCTCATGAGAGAGTTCGGTAAACCTTATCCCCCCTCCATTCAAGAGGAAAAATCGTTTTTTGAGAAGACTCCAAAGCACGTCCTTCGGGACATGGCCATGTCCACGGTAAATGATCCGTTACGGGAGATGGGGATCGTGCAAAAAGAATGGCAGTTGGGAAGTTTTTTTACCGCCTCTGGAAAGAAAATGGTGCCATCCGGCGGCTCAAGCCAAGCCACTTCAACAGGTTTGTTGAAGTTCCTCATGGCCATTGAGCAGGGTAGGGTTGTTGATGTATGGTCAAGTCTTGAAATCAAAAGGCTCATGTATATGACGGCAAAACGGATACGTTATGCCTCGTCACCAGAATTAAACAGTGCCGCCGTGTATTTCAAATCCGGAAGCTTGTACCGGTGCAAACCGGAGCCTGGCTTTAAATGCGGTAAATACATGGGCAACGTGGAGAATGGCATGAATTCGGTGGCCATCATCGAGCATACCCATGGACCAACCTACCTGGTTACCTTGATGTCCAATGTGCTCCGTAAAAACTCTGCCGTGGAGCATCAGTCCATTGCAAGCTTTATTGACCGTATTCTAAGAAAATGAGTTGAGGACCATCACAAAGGAATCCCCAGATTTTTTAAGGCAAATCTGGCCATATCCCTAACGCTCTGGTCGGAATGATTGACCAGCTTACTGATGAAAGGCACGTATCGTTCATCCTTCATAAGGGCTATAAGATTTAATGCGCTCACCTGTAATGAGGTATCTTCTCTGGAAAGAAGCAGGAAAAAACCTTCAAATTCCGAAGGTATCTTCAGACCTAATCGATCTACCGTTTGATCGATCATTGTATCAACAATTGACGTCTCAATGATGGGAATAATGGCTTTTCTCAGGTTCGTTTCCAGGACGCCGTCTAAATATTCCACCGCATTGACACGAAGATCGGGCTTTCTGCTCTGAATGCCTAAATAAGCATCATATATCTCCTGTGGAGGGTATTTGAGGCCCAGTAGTCTGAATATTCTTTCGAGGTTATGGTCCAATCGTTCCTCTAGTTCTTTAATCAACATCTCTCTGGCATTCTTGATCTCATCACAAGGTAATGGATTTTGGTGATTTTTAGATTGGGAATTTGTATGGGCCTGGGCATAAAGTGCTGAGAGTATATCTAGATAGTCTCGAGCCTCATCCATAATCCGATTCACCACTTTTTGACTCTCAAATTTCAGATCCGGGAAATCCGCCCTCAACCGATTGAGGGCCTTTATGACTTCATAACGAACAGCGGGGTCGTTTTGATCCAAGTGCTGGATGAGCACATTAACGGATTTCTGGGTTCCTAACGATGATATGACAGAGGGTATGCTGAGACGGATCTCCCTTTCAACAAAGGGATTTTTTAGATGGTCATTTAATATATCAATGATTTGCGGTGAGAAACCCGTCAATGCCTTAATCGAGGAGTTCTGAAACTCTTTTACCCCTAAAAAACGGATCAAAATGGGGATAAATTCATTTTGTCGGCTCTCGCCGGCACCCAATATGGCGGCCTGTAAAACATCGCTGGATGGATCATTGAGTAGAATATGCAAGTAGGGATGTAACTCAGGGATGTTTGCCGCACCGATCACTCTGGCGGAATTTATCTTCGTGAACACGGCTTCTCTTTCATCTTTAATGCGAATAAAGTTTTTCAGGTTCTCTTCAACCTTCTCTTTAATGTTGAGCGTCTTTGCCAGCTTCGGATTGCTCCGGCTTTCTCTTGCCGCCGCTACAAGGGCTGCCCGTTTTATTGAATAATCCTCATGCTCCAGATAACGCAGAAGCATGGAGATCCGATCGCCTCTCGTATGTCCAAAAAGATAATGGATCGCTTCCGTTTTGATATCCTGATCCGGATCCGAAACAAACGGTTTCACGTCTTCTGTAAAATCCAGGTTTCTATAGTAGTAAAGATGCTTCAAGGCTTCTAGTCGAACAGCGTTTAAAGGATGGTGGATCAGTTTGTTAAAACAGGGAGCCAAACGGTCATTTTGAATCTCTTTAACCATTCTTAATGCCTTTAGAATTTGGCTACTGTCTTCACCCTGCAGAATCTTGATAAGCTCTCCCAGTATGGATTCACTTTTGAGATCCAGGTCGGCCTTCGAAATGGGAGAAGGGGTGTCTTCCAGTTTTAGCCTGAAAGAAATGATATATTCAAAACGGACCCTGTTGATTAGATAGATCCAGAGGCAAATGAAAAGTATAATAATTAAACTTACTTTTTGGAGAGTAAAACCCAAAGCAGAAGTAACCAGAATGAGAAGAAGGCCGCCCAATCCTGTGGCAAAACTATCCACGAATACATCAATGAACATCTTGGCCTGGGTTTTAATGCTTGCCGGAATGGGAAGGGTCAGTAGCTCTATGCCTGCCTTGTTAATTGAGTTTTTCAAGCTCCCGTCAAACATCTTGATCAGGATTGCCGACCAGAGAGAGGGGTGAAACAGGATGACCATTGCACCCATAAGTATTCCCATTGGTAGAAAGAAGAGGGACACCCCCACCCCAAACAACCCTACAATCCTACGAGTCACAAATAACTGGATGAATAAAGAGGCGATATTCAGATTGGAGAACCAGAATCCGAAGAAGGCCGTTAGTTGATCTTCCTCCGTGATCTTGGCGGAGGCAATGGCACTAAACTGATATTCCACCAGTTTACCAACGATTACGCTGACACCGAGAATGCATGCCAGCAATGTAAGATGTCGAGAGTTCATGATCAGTGTCAGGGGGCTATCAGTGACTGTCTCCGTTTGTTGCTGTTGCCTGAATCTCTGAAGATTTTCATCCTGGCTGGTTTTTGTGGCCAAGCTCCTGGTGATGAGGATACAGGCCGTCAAAAAAAGGACGCAGATATAAATCAAGTTTCCGCTGCCCATGTGCGGAGCAAGGAATTTGGTGAGATATCCACCAAAGATCCCGCCCCCAATAGCGCCGGAACCAATGAATCCAATGAGTCGCTTTACTTCCCTTGAGTTAAACATGATATTGGCAAGGATCCAAAATTGGGACGATGAGATGAGGGCAAAGATGGCGCTCCAGACATAAAAAACGTATAATGTCCAACTTTCCAAAAAATTCACGGAGAGAAAAATCGTGAAGATAAGAAGGGATGCGATGGCGATCTGAAGGGTTTTCACAATGAGGCGTATCAGGGGAATCCTTTTCAGCAAAATGGAATAGAGAGATGCCACCAAAGCGGCAAATACAGCCACTAGGATAAAGACATTGGGAAGCTTTGATACGGTAAACTTGCTAAGAAACAGGGAGGTGGATGTGGATTTGATAATCATCAAGGAGGATACCACCAGAAAGATATACAAGGTCATTAGAAAGACCCTAAGCCTTTCTCCTTCCCGTATATCAAACATCTTCCTTGTTATCTCCTCGATATAAGAGAAGATGTGACTCATGTCCTTTTTTTAAACTCCCGTTCCTTCATTAGAGAAGATATCTTCCCGTAATTTTTATTGTTATTTTCATTTGTTAATGTATATTATATATTCATTAAAGCTGGTTATCAACACATAGATAAAATATTCTATGTCGCGTTAATGGTGAAAGTCATATGGAGGATTGGTAACTCTATAGTTGCATTAGATGTAACACTAAATCGATGTTGTCTCGACGAAAAACCTTGCTGTCATTGGCTGATCCTTGATACTGGTTTCTGGATACTGGATGTTTATGGATTCCACTATTGATGGCATGCAGGTTATC
>JAHJQK010000188.1 GCA_018819135.1 Pseudomonadota bacterium
CGGTTATTGGGCCTGCCCTGCTCACCTAACTTTTCCCTCTGCCGAATGCTATTTCTCAACTTGTTTTTTTCCCCCGAATTTGATATTTTTTCTTTCCTAACAGGGAAAGAGTTGGTGCTTATGAATGCGGTAAAAACGGGGGAAAAATTTTTTGGTTTAGATCGCAACATTTTTTCCTTGGGCTGGGTCAGTTTTTTTACCGACGTAAGCAGTGAAATGATCTATCCCCTTCTGCCGGTTTTTTTAACTGCGGTTCTGGGGGTGGGAACTACTTTTGTCGGGTTGGTAGAAGGGGCCGCCGAAGCTACGGCCTCTTTACTCAAGCTTTTTTCCGGCTGGCTTTCTGACCGTTTGGGAAAAAGAAAATTACTGATCCTCTTCGGTTATACCCTTTCTTCTTTCGTACGCCCTTTGGTGGCTGCGGCCACGGCGGGATGGCACGTTTTATTCATCCGTTTTTTGGACCGGGTAGGAAAAGGAATCCGTACTTCCCCCCGGGATGCCTTGATTGCAGATTTCACCCTTGATCGAGAACATGGGAAAGCTTTTGGGTTTCAGCGGGCTATGGACCACGCCGGAGCGGTTATCGGGCCTCTAATTGCTTTCCTCCTCCTTACCTTCATCACCCAAGAATACCGCACTGTCTTCTGGCTGGCTTTCATCCCGGGTATTTTAGCCCTTTTCATCCTTATTCGCGGGGTGAGCGAAAAAAAATCGAAGCCATCTACACCCGCTTCCTCGAAAATTCAGTTTTCCCTTCGCCCCTTTGATCAACGATTTAAGTTTTTCCTTCTGGTGATTGTCCTCTTCAGTCTGGGGAATTCCAGCGACGCCTTTTTAATTCTCAAAGCCAAAGATGCGGGCATACCCATCACCCTTCTCCCCATTCTTTGGATGGTCTTGCACCTGACCAAGTCCCTTTCGGCAACTCCGGGGGGAATTCTTTCCGACCGTCTGGGAAGAAAAGGAGTAATCATCTCCGGTTGGTTCCTTTATAGTGGGATATATTGGGCTTTCGCCTGGGCCAAAACGTCAGGAGCCATCTGGATTCTTTTCGCCGTTTATGGCCTTTTCTATGGACTCACTGAGGGAGGAGAACGCGCCTTGGTGGCCGACTTAGTTCCCTCTCATCTGCGGGGAACGGCTTACGGACTTTATAACTTTGCGGTGGGTATTAGCACGCTTCCGGCAAGCGTTTTAATGGGATTTCTCTGGGAAAAGTTCAGCCCGCAAGTGGCTTTCAGCTTCGGAGCCACCCTGGCCTTAATTTCGGCTTTGTTGTTGTGGTTAAGCCTGAGGGCTGACGTGAGGCGTGAGGCGTAAAGTGTGAGTTGGGAGTTGAGAGTTGGGAGTGGAATAAATATTTTCTACACCCTACTCCCTACCCCCAACAATCTTTTTAATGGATTTTATGAATCGGAAACACATTCTGTTTGACGAAATCCAGGATGCGATCAATTTCCTTGTTGATCCGTTCCTTAATGATACCCGTAGTATACACAGTTTTGTCATAAAGGTCCCCTACTTCAATTTCAGGGCCGAACATCATCCCGCCAATAATGCCAACGTATTCATCGCGGGGTTCCAGGTCATTTAAAATCGCCCAGGCCAGAGTCCAACTCCGGGCTGTTTTGTATAAATCATACCCTCCCCCGCCCAGAGCCAAGATTCTGGGGGCACATTGCGCTAATGTTTTTACCGCCTGGCAATATCCGTTATTGGTCATACTTAAGTGGGTTAGAGGGTCGGCAATATGGGTGTCCGCGCCCAATTCGGCAATGACCATGTCGGGGGCATAGGCGTCGAGGAGGGGAGGAACAATTTCTTCAAAGGCCCGAACAAAGGCTTCATCATCCGTTTTTTCGGGCAAAGGAACATTCACATTAAACCCTCTTCCTTTCCCTTCGCCGATCTCGTTTTCAAAACCGGACCCGGGATAGATTCCTCGCCCGGTTTCGTGAAAAGAAATCACCAGCACTCTATTGTCCCGGTAAAAGGCATCCTGGACTCCGTTGCCATGGTGGGCGTCGATATCCACGAACGCTACCCTCAACCCTTCTTTTAGAAGGTGGGTAATGGTCACCGCCACATCATTTACATAACAAAATCCCTCCGCATGGTTTCTGGCCGCGTGATGAAAACCACCCACCGGGTTGAAAGCAACCTGAACCTCGCCTGATGCCACCATTTTTGCGCCTAAATCGGTAGCCCCAGCAGTTAAAGCAGAAAAATCATAGACGCCAGAGAAAATCGGGTTGTCATCCGTGCCCAACTCATACTGAAGTATTTGGGGATCGAGAGTTAAAGAGTCCTCTTTCCGGCTCGAGGATACATCCGGCCAAAGTTCCTTGGCCGTGGCTGAAGAATCAATCGCCTGGAGGGTTTTTAGGTAGGTTTCATCGTGGAATTCGGCCAGTTCTTCAAAATTTAGAGGTTGAGGCTTGATTAAGCGGATCCAGGGCCTTTCGATCAAATCATAACGGCGGCAAAGGTCAAGGGTAAGCTTGGCCCGAATGGGTTTAAAAGGATGCGTTGAACTATATTCGTAATTGGCCAATTCATCGGAATAAATGAAAACACTGGCAAATTTTTCCGATCTCCGACCCATAACCCATTCATCATACCCCAACTATCCATCGGGTCAATCTTTTTTCCATTCCTTTATGGAAGAGGTTGACAGCCCAATTTAGAAATTTTAGACTAAATAAAAATACCAGTCAGGGGGGAAAATGGAATTATCAGAGCAAAAAATTGGCCAAATATTTCAGGAAAAAACGAAATATTTCCGTCCTGCTTACGGGCCCATATCTTCGGATAAACCAAGCCTGGACAAAGGCCCCAAAGATCTTCCCGCCACAATCATTTCCCTTCCTCAGCCCCGGATCGATGTAGGCCCAAACTTATGGGAAGTGTTGTTAAAACGGCGATCGATCCGTGACTACAGCCATGTCCCTCTGCCCCTGGAAGAACTTGCCAACCTCCTCTGGGCAACCCAGGGAATCACCGACCAACCTTTTTCTTCTTGGTACCGGACAGCCCCATCAGCCGGCGCTCTCCATCCCATTGATACTTATCTGGTGGTCAACCGGGTTGAGGGACTGGAGGCAGGAATTTATTTCCTGCATGTCCGGGATTTCTCCCTGGAAAGAAAAAGCCAAGGAGATTTTTCTCGGCATATCGCCCGGGCAGCCTTAGACCAGGACATGGCCCGGGAAGCCGCCGTTATTTTTGTCTGGGTGGCGGTAATCCACCGTTCCCGGCAAAAATACCGGCAGCGGGCTTATCGTTATATTTATTTGGATTGCGGGCATATCGGGCAAAACCTATATCTGGCGGCTACAGCCATGGGCCTGGGGTGCTGTGGCATCGCGGCTTTCTTCGACGATGAGGTTAACAATTTAGTGGGAGTAGATGGGCAAGAGGAAACAGCGATCTATCTTGCTACTGTTGGTAAGAGATAATTTTAAATTTCGTAATGCGGATTGCGGGATGGGCAATGGTTTTATTTCCGGATCTTGGCGACCGGGACCTTTCCTTGCTCAGTGGGGATGCCTTCCAGCTTCAAAAGCAAAGCTTTCAGGTCTAATCCACCCGGAGCGGAAAATCCGGTCAAGAACCCATTGCTTCCCACTACTCGGTGGCAAGGAATTAACAGCGGCCAGCGATTTTTAGCATTCGCCAGTCCCACAGCCCGCAACGCTTTCGGGTTTCCTATTTTTTGAGCCAGCCAGCTGTAGGTGCACACCTCTCCAAAAGGGACTCGGGATAATAGCGCATACACTTTTTTTTGAAAAGGTGTTGCCGCGGACAAGTCCAAAGGAAGGTCAAACCAAGTCCTCTTCCCGGAAAAGTATTCGATGAATTGTTTTTGGCCCCGTTCCCATAAACCTGGATTTTCTGTGCTTTCCGGAAATTCTGAGGTAAGGCGTTCCTTTAGCTCTTGTTTTTTTAATCCAGGAAGGAAAATGCGCCGTAGGCCATTTTTGTTTCCGACCAAGCCCATCCATCCTAACTGCACCTGAAAAATGATATAGGTACTTTCCATCCTTCCCCCGATTGGCAGAAAAATTTACTTTAAAGGTGAGAACGGTCCTTTAAAAGATCTTTTAATAAGGCTTCAACCTGTACAACTCTAAAACCCATGGTATTGTAAAAAGCTTCCATCCATTCTTTTATCGTGAGCTTCTGCCGGATAGCGATCTTTAATCCGTATTGGTTGCAGAACTCACAAACGCGCCAGAAGAGATCGCTGTGCAAAAGGTCTTCTATATCGTTTACCTGTTTTTTCCGACACTTGGAACAGATAACTTCCCTGATTACTTTCATTTTTAGTCACCATTGCTAAAGGGCGGTATTAGGTTACTAATAATCATTCTATTGTACGTCTCTCCTTTTGTAAATGGGAATTTTTCGCTCGAGGGATTTCTTTGGGGTTTTCTTAATCCTGGGATCATCCTGGCCTATGGGAGCTTTTTCCATAACCCGCCTAAACCTTTCTCAACACTTGACTCTGGGAAAAATGCTCCCAGAATAAGGGATTTACGTATCCCTTTTTATAGAATAGAATATTTGGCAAGTTGTTTTAGAACCTCCCTCCCCTCTTTGAAAAGGGCTGTTAACATCGCGATGAGGTATCCTCTGGACATGGGACTTTGCTGTGAAAATGCGCTGCAGCAGACCTATCGGGAAGGGATAATGAAAAGCGCAAAATCAGATGTTGCCGAAGGTAAAAGAGGAAAATAGATTGGAAAGGAGACGTGGATGCCAATTCCCAACACTGCTTTTAAAATCGCTGCTGTTCAGGCTGCGCACCCGATGATCCAAGTGGCCGAAGATCCTGCTTGCCGGTTCATGGAGGAGCGAATCCCCACCCCATTGGAGCCACGGAAGAAGAGGAAACGCCAAAGGGATAAACCGCCCAAAAAATAAGGAAAGAGTATAAACATTTTACCGACGCGGGGGAACGATTGCCTATATTGATTGGTGGACGAAATTTTTCATCGCTGCATTTTGCCGGAATAATGGGCTCGGGCATGAGCGCGATCGCGCAATACCTTGCCTGGAGCGGGCATGCAATTACCGGCTCCGACCGTATCGCCTTTGCGGACGAAATGAAGGAAACCAAAGAAAAACTTGAGCGGTGCGGCTGCATTTTGTTTCCCCAAGACGGCAGCGGCATTACGGCCGCTACGGAGGCCCTAATTATCTCAACCGCTATCGAAGACGATAACGCCGATATCGCCGCGGCCCGTAGACGCGGCATCTCCATTTTACACCGTTCCGATGTGCTCGCCGCCATAGTCGCCTCCCACCGCACCATTGCCGTATGCGGTACCAGCGGCAAGTCAACGGTAACTGCTTTGATATTTGAAATACTCCGGGCATGCGGCAAAAGTCCCTCGGTCATTACGGGCGCAAATCTCATTCGACTGAACGAAGAAGGATTGGTCGGCAACGCCTTCAAGGGCGATTCCGGCATACTGGTAATTGAAGCGGATGAAAGTGACGGCACATTGGTGAAATACCGCGCAGAGAAGGCAGTGTTCTTGAATATTTCCAAGGATCACCAATCTGTAATGCAGACTCTTGATCTTTTTGAGCGGCTGGCAAGCCAAACACCTTTGGTAATTAAAAATGCGGACGATCCCGAACTCAATCCGATTAAAGCCGCACATCTGTTCGGCCTTTTGAGCCGCGCTGATTGCAAGCCAGAAGCTGTAAAGGCGGTAACACCATTGGTGCGGTTCACCTTAAAAAGGACGGACTTTGAATTGCCGCTGCCGGGTTACCATAACCTCTCCAACGCCCTTGCCGCTCTTTGTGTATGCGAGAGCCAGGGCTGCAACCTTGAAGGAATGGTTGAGCCCATGCGGGAATTTAGAAGCGTTATGCGGAGGTTTTCAGTTTGGCGAACGCCAAAGGGGATAACAGTCATTGATGATTATGCCCACAACCCCGAAAAAATAATGGCCGCAATTCTTACGGCCCGTGATTTTGGAGCGCGGATATTTGCGGTGTTTCAGCCGCACGGATACGGCCCAACCCGTTTCCTGAAAGACGAATTGGTGGATACATTTGCCCGGCTAATTCGTGATACCGACGAAGTTTATTTTCTGCCCATTTATTACGCAGGTGGCACAGTCAAAAAGGATATCTCTTCCGAAGATCTATCTGACTTAGTCAGCAAGCGCGGCGTCATGTCCTATGCGCCTCAAAACCGTAACGGGCTTATTGCTGCCCTTAAACAGCACGTAAAGCCAGGTGACGTGGTGATTCTTATGGGTGCACGCGATCCGACGCTTTCTTGGCTGTTCCAAGAGATCAAAAATAGTTTATGATTTCCAGGACGGGTTGACTAGGTTAACTACTTGTCCAAAAGAAGCCGGGTATTCTATGCGCAGGGGACGAGCTATAAGAGAAATGTAGCCTAATCAAGCCTTAATGTTATTACCTTTGCCCATTCCATCTCTAAACGAATTAAATGACTGTATAGCATATCCTTGCAACTTAAGAGAGGAGGGAACTCTCCATGAAGCCCTTTTTTGCCTATGTCATTTTCTGCCTTCTTTTCTTAGGTCTTATTTCTCCGAGTCCGGCTCAGCAACAGACTCCGCAGCAGGCGCAGCCGCTGAAGCAGGAAGTCCCGCCCATCTCCGCTCAGAGTGTCAAGGGAAACATCTATCAGATCAAAGGCGGGATGGGCGCCAACACCGGCTTTTTCATCGGTGAAAAGGAAGTCCTGGCCATCGACGCCAAGATGACCGAAGATTCAGCCAAGCAGATGATTGCGGAAATCAAGAAGTTGACTCCTCATCCCTTCAGCTACATCATTCTCACCCACAGCGATGGTGACCATGTCAACGGTCTGGTGGGTTTCCCGCAGGGGACAAACATCATTTCCCATGAGAAGACTCGTGCCCATATGTCCAAGGCCTTTCAATCGCCCCAGGAACGCGCCTATCTTCCGAACATCACTTTTTCCGAAAGACTCAGCATCTATCTTGGTGGCGTCCCGAGAGGCACGCGCATCGATCTCCTTTATTTCGGCCCGGCGCACACGGACGGTGATGCCGTCGTCTATTTTCCCGCTGAAAAGGTAGCTTTTATCGGCGACCTCATCTTTATCGACCGAGACATGCTCATCCACCGTTCCAAAAACGGAGGCTCTTTCGGCTTGGTCAAAGTCTTGAAGGGTATCCTGAACCTGGATGCTGAGATATTTGTCCACGGCCACGGCGACCTGGCTACGAAGAAAGACATCCAGAACCTGATGCAAAGCGTCGAAGAAAAGCAGATCAGAATTCAGGCCTTGGTGAAAGAAGGGAAAACCCTCGGGCAAGTCCAAAAGATCTTTAATATCGAAGACCGAGGCATGCGCCGGATGAGCCTCGTTGAAGTCGTCTATCTTGAGCTGACCGAGAAAAAATAATCCAAAAAACGTTCAGCATGGGGACCTTGGGGACGTTGATTTTTAGAGTGCATAACCTCGTCCCCCTGTCGTTGTGTGCCAAAACGCATCGTATGAATCAACGTCCCGGCACCAATCCGGTCTGGGCCTCTCATGTTTCCCAGCCCCCCCTCTAATGAATCAACAGAAGCAATAACCTTATCAATAGGCAATGCCGCTCCGGGCTTCTTGAACAACGGATTGAAACGACTTTTCAAGTCGTCTCAATCCTTATAGGTTAGGCGGCGTAGCCAACGGACGAGTTCGTACAAGGCTTTGCAGTCCACTTCGTTGTACTCTTTGACGATCTTCATATCAGCGGATTCCAGCGGTCGATTTGTTTGATAGGCCTTCCAGCCAGCAACGCTTGCACGAAGACCATCGTCAAGATCGCCAGGCCACTGGACCAAACCCAATCCTGAGGCGACTTCCTTAAGCCCGTAACCTAACGCGCCTGGGATGCCAATGGGCTCCGCAAGGAACACCTCCTTTTGGAGGTCGTACCATGGTAGGGTTCGGAGCGTATGATCCGAGTCAAGACCGTGTCGGTCACAAGCTCGCCGGAGTTGCCACACCTCCGCGTTGCTCCAATGGAAGAGCGCTGCTGAGGAATGATCGGTGAGGTAGTTGCCGACCCTAGCATGAAGGAATTCCTCAAAGTCTTGCAAAAGCTGGCGTTCGCTCTTGTGACTCTCAGCGTTGGCGATAAATGCCTGGTATTCTCCCTTGCCGTCCTGCTCCCAGGCGACGCCAATCATGAAGATCATTTCACAACCTGCCAACGTTGGCCATTCGTTGTCAAAGTCCACGTTGAGGTTGTTGAAGGTCTCAAAGTCCACATAGAATTCGGAGGGTTTGGCCGTTGGCACGCACGACGATCGGATGGGCGTGACGGTGCCTGTCCCGTTCGCTCGCAGCACAGCTCGAATCCGCGGACACTTCGCAGGTCCAAGGCCCTTACAGGACTCAAGCGGGACCTGCTCAGGGTCAGATTCCAGCAGGGCTTGAAGGCTCGAGAACCCTCGGTCGGCAAGCGTCTGCCTCTGTGTTCTCCCGATCTCATACACGAGGCAAGGGTCGCCACCTGATACGCGGTCACGAGCGATCTGGAGCTTGGCGGTGTGCCAAGGATCGTCTTGATCATTCGCTAGGTTGGCCTCGATTTGTGAGTCAATACCTGGTCGGTACTTCGCGCCGTTGAGCTTGATGTCAAGGTAGCGATCACGGATTCCGCAGAGGTCGGTTTCTAGGGGAGCGCCGACAGCAGAATGGATTGGGACACCGAGCGGATTGTCGATCCGGTCTCGGCAGACTAGAAAAGCTTGAGGCGATATCGTGCCCGTAATCTGGCTCACAATGTAGGAATAGATGCGGACCTGAGCTGCGAAGTTTCGCAGAGACAGCTTTTTCTCTGATGAATCGAGCTTAGTCGTGAACTTCATATCAAAAACTATGTAATGTCCAGCCAAGGCGGATTGTGATTGGATGGCCGGGAAGCGTTCGCGAAGCCACGCACTATGCACAAGAAGGTCGGGGACACCGAAGACTCGCTCGGGAGCCCACCAGAGGGCAGGGCCTGCGATTACCGGGACTCCACGCGCGATGAGGTCGAGGGTCTGGCGGAACTTTTCGACGTCCCGAACCTCGTAAGCCTGCGAGCACACGCGAACGGCCTCCAGGGCGACCTCAGAAAGCCACTTCCGCTCAAACTGCCTACCCTTTTCAAAGATGAACTCCGTGAATTCGTATGGGGAAGTGTCCTTCTGAAACCCGTGCGCCTCGCCATAAAAGTTAAGCCAGACGAGGATCGGATCCTCAAAAATGAACGCACGAGGCGCTGTTGCAGGCATCCAATCCTCGGGGACTCGGGAGAGACCAGATGTTGCTTGCTCGAACACGCTCTGGATGTTCATCGAAACCTCCGACGGACGTCATACGCCCGAAGTATGTGTGGTGTCTCACCCTCTTGCGCCGTCCAACGTCACGGCTCACCGGGAGCCGGATTTATCGGCGATCCGGTGGAGCCGTTTGTTAGCTTTTCAAGTTGTTCCAGGAACGAATCCCATTGAAGGAACTTTCTTGTCTTTGCGTGATCGAATTATCTTTCCATTTGAGAGTCTTACCCTTCCAAGATGATATGCCCCATCCCAAGAACTTTTCGGTATATTCTGCAGCGGAATCCAGGTTTCCCATATCTCGTCTGGTTTTAGACGTTTGGGTAGTGGTCTTTCAGGCACCATTGCATAAACTTGTGGGTTAGTATCTAACCACACATGTGTAATTTCAATTTCACGACTTCTAGAAGTATTTGTTACTTGACAGTGTTCAGGACATCGTTCACAGAAATAATGGTCACGACATCGTTCAATCGCGACTCTGAAACTATCTAATAGTGCGATGTCGTGACCTGTATCCTCGCTATCACAGTTGATATTGGTATTCTTCGACCTGGATTGTATCCAGAAAGATTTTTAGCTTTTGTTCTTTGACATCGATAGTAGCCACAACGTATTCGTACTGGGTTTCCGGTGGGGCGGAGAACATTTCTCCGAAGATGTTCAGGCGGCAGTCGCTTCGGATGAATCTCACAAGATGATAGCAACCTTCCTCCGGTTTATCCAAGGGGTGCCTTGGGACATCGCCCTTACTCGGGAAGATCAATTTCTTCTTCGTACAGGCCAATGCTTTGAGAGGGGTTTTCCCCTTGATTTTGCTGTAGGGGTAAGGTGGACCCCTTTGTCAAGACAATAAATTAGGTTATTTATGTTACACTTTGGGGTCTTAAATTCCGTTTAATTTGTCAAAGAAATAAACCCAAAATCTTTCGTTAGAGTAAAACTGCTCTTTGAAAATAGACTTCTGCCGGAGTTTGATAATTCAAAGATTGATGCAGCCTCTCTTGGTTGTAAAGAGTAAAATATTGGCCAATCCCTTCTTTGGCATCCGGAACGGTCCGATAATCTTTCAAGTAGACGTCTTCGTACTTTAGGGATCGCCACAATCGTTCCGTGAAAATATTATCAAAGACCCGCCCCCGGCCATCCATGCTGATCTGAATCTGCTGCTCCTTCAGTTTCTGGATGAAAATTTTACTGGTAAACTGGGATCCCTGGTCGGTGTTAAAAATCTCCGGGCAACCAATCTGAAAAGCTCTCTCCAAAGCCAGAAGACAGAAATCCGCTTCTAAACTCGTCGAAAGCTCCCAGGAGACCACATAACGGCTGACCCAATCCATAATCGCCACCAGATACAAAAAGCCCCGGCAAAGCCGAATATACGTTATGTCCGCCGCCCAAACCTGATTCACTCGATCAAGGATTACCTCCCGCAAAAGATACGGATAAATCTCATGCTCCGGATGCGCCTGGCTCAAGCGGGGCCGAGGGTAAATCGCTTCCAACCCCATCTGCCGCATCAACCCTTGAACCCGTTTCCGATTTACCCGATGACCTCCCCTTCGTAAAAAAGCGGTCATCTTTCGGGAACCATAAAAAGGCGTCCGGGTATATTGCTCATCAATCCGCTGCATCAACAGGAGATCATAGGGATCAATCACCGGCTGATAATAAATACTCGATCGGGAGATCCCCAAGAGCTCGGCCTGGTGGCGAATCGAAATCTCAATATTCTCTTTGTCAATGAGCAGAAGCTTCTCTTTATGGGAGAAGGCCAGATTTTTTTTTGAGCCAGTCCAGGTCCACTTTCAACTGACCGATCTGACGGTAAAGCTCCTGGATCAACTCCTCCTGATCCAGTTCTTTCTTCTTCCTCCGATCCGCAAAAACTTCCACTAACCCTTTTTTCGCTGCGGCTTTCCAACTCCGGATCTGAGTGGGATGAACCTGAAACTCACTGGCTAATTCGGCTGAGGTCTTAATCTCCTTCAAGGCCTCTAAAGCCACTCTCGCTTTAAACGACGGCGGATGCTGCTTCTTCAAATTCTCCACTTGGGCCTCCTCTTTTTCTCTCCCAAGTGTAACATATCACCCTGTCCAAATTTTGGGGACCATTATA
>JAHJQK010000019.1 GCA_018819135.1 Pseudomonadota bacterium
CAGCTTAAAGGGATGCTTCGAAACTCGGTTCGGAAGCTGCGAAGATCCCAAAATTTACTCTGGTCATGCATTTATGCCTCAGACTTACCTTGGACTCGGAACTAGATAGATCGTTCCATTACTTATGCGAAATTCAATAATATATATTACTCTGCTGTAAAAATTGCTTAGGGGCCCTTCCTCGGTAACATGATGGGATTCAATTGGAAGCTTTTCCTCTTGCCAGAAACTATGGCCATTTGCCAGGTGCCGAAGGATGTAGATGTTCCTCAATGGGCCCTCGCTGCTTCGTTTTATTCCATCACCCGAACCGCAGAGGAATTATCCGTGGTCTGCCCTCAAACCGACGTTCCGGAAGGAATCAAAAAGGATGAAGGATGGCGCTGTCTGAAGGTGGAAGGGCCGCTGGATTTTTCCGCAACTGGAATCCTCGCTTCCCTTACCATGCCATTGGCAAAGGAGGAAATCAGTGTTTTCGCGGTTTCCACTTACAACACGGATTATTTGCTGGTGAAAGCGCAGCATTTAGAAAAAGCAGTGCAGATCCTTTCTCAGAATGGACACCGGATTCAATATTTAAAAAAATTATTAGCCACAGAGAGCACAGAGATCACAGAGAAATAAATAAAAGTAAAAAATTTATTAATTTTTTATCTTATTTTTTGTAATTCGCTTTTTTACCTCTTGGACCTCTGTGTTCTCTGTGACCTCTGTGGCTAAATCGCTTTGAGATGGAGAGTGTGATGGAATACAACGTAGCCAAGCGAACCGAGTCTTTCCAGGAATCAGTGATCCGCAAAATGACCCGGGTTTGCCAGAAATACGGAGGGATCAACTTGGCCCAGGGATTTCCGGAAAAGTCCGCTCCCGAAGAGGTTCTCCAAGCAGCCCTGCAAGCCATCCAGGGGGGCAACAACCAGTATTCCATAACCTGGGGGCTGCCCGCGCTGAGGGAGGCGGTTTCTAAAAAAGTATCCCGGTTCAATCTCAATGGCCGGCGGCCAGATCCCGAAAAGGAGGTCACCATCACCTGTGGCAGCAGCGAGGCCATCGTGGCTTCCCTGTTGGCCCTTGTTAACCCCGGAGAACAGGTCGTCATCTTCGAACCGTACTATGAGAACTACCTTCCGGGTTTGGCCCTGTGCGGGGCAACGCCCCTTTTCGTGCCCTTGCGCGCACCGGAGTGGGCGATGGACCTGGAAGAATTGAATAAAGCCTTTTGGCAAAACCCCAAAGCCTTGATCCTGAATACCCCGGCCAATCCTTCAGGCAAAATATTTTCAAGAGAGGAGTTGGCGACCATCGCCCGACTTTGTATTCATCATGGCACTTATGTCATAACCGATGAAATATATGAACACATCATTTACGACGGGTTTAAGCATGTCAGCATGGCCAGTTTACCGGATATGTGGGAGCGGACGGTCACGATCAGCGGTTGTTCAAAGACTTACAGTGTAACCGGCTGGCGGGTAGGATACGTTGTGGCCCCCTATGGCCTGATGGCAGCCATCCGCAAGATACATGATTACATGGTAGTGGCGGCGCCGACTCCTTTTCAAATCGCCGCCATCACGGCTATGGGCCTTCCTGACTCTTACTACCGGGACCTGGGAGAACATTACCGGGCGCAACGGGCCTTCCTCTTACAGATATTCCAGGAACTTTCGATCCCGGTGCTTCGCCCTTCCGGGGCTTATTACATGATGATCCGCATTGATGGAATGGGATACGAGGATGATGAAGCCTTTGCCATGGCGCTGATGGAAAAAGCAGGCCTGGCGGTGGTGCCGGGGTCGAGCTTTTACCACCGGCCAGAGGATGGGCGGGATAAGGTTCGGATCTGCTATGCCAAGTCCTGGGAGACGCTGGGCGAAGTCAAAAAGAGGTTATATCGATTTTTCAAGGAAGAGATCCACGATATCCCCCGAAGGTTTTAAATGATTTCAGGAGGTGTCGCGGCAACTGAAGAACTGTTTTCTAAATTGAGCGTTTATTTTAAACCACAGAGAACGCAGAGAATAAAGAGAATCATTTCATGGTTTCCTCTGTGCCCTCTGTGGTGAATCTTTTTTAGGTGTTTTTAATTGACGAATTGTAAGGAGCCGTTGGGAAAGATAGATACACTCTGCGCCGAAGAGCCGTCTTTCAATTCCTCTAAGACATCCTTCCAGGTATTGCGGATGATCACATTTTCAGGGTAGCGTTCCAGGAGGTCGGCCCGCGAGCAATTGGGTGAAAAAACGATAACCTTGCGCCCCTGGAAGATTCCGGCAATGGACTGGCGGCGGTCCACCGGGTTATAAAGCCTCATTCCCCGGTCCGCGAGAGAATGGAACCCAAGACCATCAGAACTGGCCGTGGCAATGACCACTTTCCCCCCTTCGCGCACTAAACGGCGGGACACATTGCCCGTCCACACGTTGAGAGCCTTCTGGGCCTGGACTAATTCCGTATCTTCGGGAAAGGCGTTGAAGATGCCGATATCCGCATCCAGCGGGGCTTCGGTCAAATATACTTTTCCGGCCAGCTCCACGGCCGCCCGATGGGCCTGAACCAAATCCCCCACAAAAACCCCGGCGGTCTTGCCATCGGAAGTCCCCACGGAATTGACGATGAGGTTCAAACCGGCCATTCTGGCTCCCTCTTCCATGTCTAAGCGAAGCGCATTGGTGTTCAGATCAGATCCCTGGGAGAAGCCCGTGCTTCCGATCTTGCCCATGAAGGCCGGGGTGTGATTTTTTTCGATGGTTTCAATGGATCCTAATCCCGGGATGACGATTTTACCCCCTCCGCCAAAGCCGGCAATGGGGTGGGGGGTGATAAACCCGATACCGATCTTGATCTCCGCCTCTATGAAATAGCGGTTGATCTGCACCGGCGTTCCTCTGGAGGTGGTGCCAACGTTGATCAGATTCTCGTAAGGGTGATGGTTATAAACCGGAAAGCGATTGGCTATTTTCTTCCCCAGCTTTTTCTCCTGGTCCGTTTTCATGAGGGGACGATGGCACCCGATGGCCATGACGATCTTGATGTTTTCCTCCTTGAGGCCCCCTTGATTTAATTCTTCCAGGATGAAGGGCAAGAAACGGTGGGCCTGGGTGGGGCGGGTCAGGTCATCTACGGCAATGACTGCGGTTTTTTTCCCTTCGGCTAACCTGCGGATAGTCTCCTGGCCGATGGGATTCTGAAAGGCCTTGCGGATTTCAGCCTGACTCAAATCCGGTCCATCCGCCATGGAGGCCGTGTGGACCTTCCAATGATTGGGAAAAGTTAAGGGGAGGTTCTTGTTCCCCCGCCAGCATCCCCATGGAATCGTAGCTTTTTTCATTTTAAAATTCCCCCTCGTTGGTTCAGAAGTCTGGTAATCCAGTGAACTAGATTTAATCCTAATATATCACAACAAAGATGCCCGGGTGAAAAAAATATATCGACCAAAATAGAAAGTGGCCTTTTCTGCAATTTTCAGCCGCAGGATTTTAAATTCATGAAAAAGGGGGGGAAATATGGAGAAAAAAATTATGTTGACAAAAAAATTACTTTGGTATAAACCCAACACGGTTTAGAACATCAACCTTGTTCCTTTGGTAACAACCAGAATAAACATAAGCTCTTTATTTTGGTGGTTTTATCATGTATGCCCTAAAGAAATTGAAATGCGGTAACCACCTTTACATCCTGCAAGAGAGGAGTTAAAGCATGAAGCGAATGATACGAAGATCCACATTAATTCTCCCGGTGAATATCCCGAAGTTTGTCGAAAAGGCTTATCAACGGGGAGCAGACGCCATCCTGCTGGACCTGGAAGATGCGGTTCCTCCGGCGGAAAAAGAAAACGCCCGCAAGCTGATCAAGAATTCCATTTCCCTGGCGGCCCGGGGCGGGGCCGAGGTGGGCGTGCGGATTAACAAGGACCCCTCCTGGCTGCCCCTGGACGTGGAAGCCTCCGTTTATCCGGGCCTGGATGGAATTACCCTGCCTAAAACCGAATCCGCCGAGGAAGTGCGCCAACTGGAGGCCCTGGTGGAAAAGCTGGAGCGGACGCGGGGAATCAAACCGGGCCACATCGAGTTCTCCATCCTCATCGAGAACCCGCGGGGCTTGTTGAAAGCCCAAGAGATTGCCATGGCCAGCCCCCGGATTGAGTCCATGACCGTCGGTATGGAAGACTATTGCCTGGAGCTGGGGGTGGAACCTTCTCCAGAGGGCCTGGAAATCTTTTACCCCCTCTCTTGGATTGTAACCGTATGTAAGGCTGCCGGGATCAGGCCCATGGGCCTTTTGGGAAGCATCGCTGAATTCCGGGATCTGCAGGGGTTCGAGCATGCCGCCGCCAGAGCCCGCCAATTAGGATGTGAGGGGGCATCCTGCATCCATCCGGATCAGGTGCCGGTGCTCAATCGGGTCTTCTCTCCCCCGCCGGAAAAGGTAGAATATGCCCGACGAGCGGTAGAGGTTTTCGAAGAAGGGGTACGCCGGGGAACGGCCTCGGTAAATCTGGATGGAAAGATGGTGGATATTCCGGTCTATAACCGGTCCAAGCGGAGCCTCCAGCGCGCCGAGGCCATTGCCGCCGTGGAGCGGAGGAAGGCAGAGGCGCTGGCGCGTTTGAAGTAAAAAAAGGGTTCGAGTGAAATATTGAATGTTTGAATTTTTTTTCACTTGGATCCTCGGCCCCTTGAATCCTCGAACCCTATTATTTTTTGAAAAAGGAGGAAATATGGGATCATATCGAGTCGTTGTATTGCCAGGGGATGGGGTAGGCCCCGAGATTATCAAAGAAGGAATGAAAGTCATCCGAGCGGCACTGGCCTTGACTTCCCTGGATGTCCAGTTTACCGAATTAGAGATTGGGGCGGGCCGTTATCGCAGGACCGGAACAGCTTTTAGTCAAGAAGACATTGAAAAGGTACGGAAAGCGGATGCGGTCTATTTTGGAGCTGTGGGCCTTCCCGATGTCCGCCTGCCCGATGGCCGGGAAGTCCAATCCGGATACATCTATAGACAAGACCTGGACCTTTATACCAACATTCGACCCGTCAAACTTTACAAGGGCATCGAATCCCCCTTGAAGAAAGCCCAGGAGAAAGGAATTGATTATGTGATCTTCAGGGAGAACACGGAAGGGCTGTACACCTTCGGAAAAGGCGGATTCCGCATCGGGGACGAGGCGGCGGTGAACCCGCTGATCATTTCCCGGAAAGGGACGGAGCGGATTGTGAGGGCCGCCTTTCAGATGGCCCGGCGGCGCCAAGGAGCTCCTGAGGATGGGTTGAAAAGGGTGACCTGTACGACCAAGTCCAACGTGGTGGAAGCCTTCGCCTTTTTCGAGGAGGTGTTCAAAGAGGTGGCCAGAGAGTTTCCCGATATCCAGAACGAACATTATTACACGGATGCCTTGACGGTCATGATGGTCCAGAGACCATGGCACTTTGATGTGATCGTGACTGAAAACATGTTCGGGGACATTCTTTCAGACTTAGGGGCAGGGACGATCGGAAGCTTGGGCCTGGCTCCTTCTGCAGAAGTGGGAGATCATCACGGCCTTTTCCAGTCCATCCACGGGAGCGCTCCGGATATTGCGGGGAAAGGGATTGTAAACCCCATCGCTGCCATTCTCTCCGGAGGAATGATGTTCGACTGGCTGGGAAATAGGCATGGCGATGGTCAGGCCAAAGAAATAGGTAGCCGCATCGAAAAAGCGGTGGAGGCCGTGCTGGCCAAGGGGCAGGTCAGGACACCGGACTTAGGCGGAAAGAACACGACGGTTCAGGTGGGTGACGCTATCGTGCAGGAAATTAAAAGTGGATGAAAGACGGAACCGGTTTGTTCAAAGACCCACTTTGAACTTCGCTTCCAGTTTTTTCATCTTCTCAACGATTCCCCCGTATTCCAGTTCGCTGTAAGAGAGCATGGCTGCCCCGGAAAAACCCTGCGCCCGTATGTCCGTGGCCTTCTGGGAGACCTTATTCCGAACGTAATCCCAATAAGGGTGGTCGAAGGCATCGGCGGGTTCGGTCAGTTTTCCGTCATGTACACAGAAAGCATGGCCGCAGACCACGGGGGGACCGTCGAAATAGGAGATACTGGAATTGATCCGAACCGGCATTAATGGACCGTTATGGCTTCCTCTCATGAAGCCAGCCACATAATGGCCGATGTTGAAGGGTGCCAAAACCTCGCCGGTAGCCGGGAAGGCGCCCTGGACCCGCACTAACATTACCGGATCGTCTTTCCCCGTATACTTCCCGGCGATGTTGTGCAGTCGGGTTGTACTCACCGAAGCGACAATCTCCTCGTTGTTCCGGGAATAGATGGCCTCGATCACAAAGCGCTGATTGTCCCGCAACAAGGCAGCAATATCGTAAAGCTCCTCCGGAGCGTTTAATTCTATCAAGCGATCTCCCTCCGTATAGGAGACATCCATGATAACGAAGCGAAACCCCTTGCTCATCGACGGGCTGAGGATCAAACCTGAATTGTACATGGGGTCGGCAAAGGATAGGTATAGAGGGAGATTATATGCTCCCGGATCGGTCTTGTCCGCTGCAAAAAAGAGGAAGGGCTCGTTGGGCCTTTCCTGAAATTCCATCTCGGCCACGGCCGGCCCCAATCCTCTCACGTTTCCGGAGAAAGAATCTTTCAATAAATCTTGGCCGGCTCCGTATAGCCCCTGGTCTTTGGCCACTTTCGTCCCGGCAACAAAGGTGTCCCAGGCCAGTTGATGAATCTTTTCGCTCCCTTTCCCCAGGGAGTGCGCAAAAAGAAGGGCGATATCGTCTCCGGTATGGCTAATATAAAAATCGGTGACGAGACTCCTTCCTTTGGTGGTCACGTAATTTTTAACCTCTTCTAGCAGTCGCTCGCTGGGCCGGATATGGCCCCCGATGCTTCCAATATCGGCCTTGATAACGCTCAGTGTCGTCTTCATGCGGACCTCCTTTTTTAAAATCCTGATGAGCGGCCTGTCACCTAAGTTTTCGCTGAGTAGACCATAACCCCCCGGCTGGCCTTCCGCAAAGCGCAGCGGGGGCGGGAAAACATAGCTGCGGAGAAATTGCAGAATCCCCCGCCACAGCTAAGGTGAGATATGTGCCAAATATTTATAAACTCTTCTTCGGCGTTGTTTATTTTTCTCGAGTATAGTTGAAATCTACACTTTACTCGGACAACTGTCAATCGTTGATTACTGGAACCATCATTTTGCCGGGGGAATGCCGCTCAAAACGCCGATTTAAAGTTAGGGGTTAGATTGATGGGTTAATGAGCTGCGTGGGAAATGACGGCTAGAAAAATACTCTTAAGGGATCGGTA
The DNA here is from genome assembly GCA_018819135.1 of Pseudomonadota bacterium. Lineage (GTDB taxonomy): Bacteria > Desulfobacterota > SM23-61 > SM23-61 > SM23-61 > JAHJQK01. The sequence goes on from JAHJQK010000019.1 coordinate 7,315, forward strand.
GTCAAGGGGGAAATCAATCCATCGGGAAAATCAATGAAAGCTGAGGGTTGGTTGGCAGCAATCTATTATCGATTAGCAGCTAAAATTTTCATTTTAGACCGACTTGGCGAAGGGAACGTTGGGGTCAGGCAGGGGCGTATTGAAGGCCAGGTGAACGGTCGGCTCACTGCTGCCGTTCCAGTTGCGGTGCCGCACCCCGGCAGGAAAGACGATGAGCGAGCCGGGAGAGCATTCGTACTGCTTACCCTCGATCTCAATGCTCATTATGCCACTCAGGATGTAGAAGATCTGATCGACGTCGTGGACGTGCATGCCGGCCGGGGAGCCACCGCCAGCGGGCGTCTTAATGCAATTGATCGTGCAGGTCTTGGCACCCGAGGTGTGATCGAACAGATTCTGGGTCAATCGCTCGTCGGCGCCGCTCTTATCGATGGCCGCGAAATCAATCCTGCGAACGTATTCCATGGGATACTCCTCTCGACATCACCTTTGATATGAACTTTCCCTCAATCTCTCATCACTGCCCCATGAGCTGCCGAGCTGACCATCCGGGCATAAATGTCCGGGTAACCGTGGGGATATTTTTTCGGCGGGTGGACCAACTTCTCCATCCTCAGCTTCCGTAAGATCGGCCGTTCCCTGCCGTTGGGAAACGCTTTTTAGGCCATTATTTTATTAGCTGTCTCCTCGGCCAGTTTCATGACCTCGTCCCGGGCTTCCACCTCACCCAGTTTACGCAGGCCGCACCCCCGGATGAGGTAGTTGTCGGTAAATCCGTATCGCTTAAATATAGGCTCGATCCTGGAAAAAAGGTCGGCGAACAGGTTTTCGCTGGGCTGTCCCTGGGTTTGGATGAAGACGAGCTTTTTGCCGGGGGAAAGGCGGCTGGGATTCGGGTTGGTATGGAAGTCAGGAACGAAGTAGGAATAGGTCCGCTCGATGAAGCCCCGGAGAGTGCTGGTCACATCCCAGATGTAGACAGGCGTGGCCATTACCAGAATGTCGCCTTCCCGAACCCTCTCCAAAACAGCGGTCAGGTCATCCTGGAGAGCACACTTATCCGCTTTGGTTTTACAGGCCATACACGCCTGGCAGCCCTGGTAATGGAGTGTATTCAGAGCAAAGGTCTGGACTTCCGCGCCAAGTTTTTCGGCGGTATCGCAGAAACGTTTGGCCAGGACCGCGCTGTTCCCGTTGGACCTGGGACTTCCGAGCACACAGGTGATTTTCATAAGAACTCCTATCCTTTTTTGTTTGCGAGCTTTTTTCAGCTGAAATTACGTTACGTAACGTAACATAAACACCACCTGCGATCAAACCTAAAAAAATATTGGCCAGATATTATTTATCTTGACAAATAATTTTATTCATAATATTTATCGATAAAATAATAATTATTATAATAATTATTATAAAGAATAAAATGCAGAATCCCTTCCAGCCCATTCACGCCCAAATCAGAGATTACCTGCTATCGAGGATCGAATCCGGGGAATGTAAGGCCGGAGATCGCCTGCCGACCGAAAAGGAGTTGATGGAAAAATTTAATACCAGCAAAAGCCCCGTCCGTCAGGCTTTAGATACCTTGAGATTTGAAGGGTTGATTTTCCGGCATCCAGGACGGGGCACCTTCGTAGCTTCCCCTTTGGCCGAAGAGGGGGGCTGGACCATAGGTTCCATCCAGGATATTATCGGGCTGGGAACGCAGACAAAATTTCAACTCCATGATTTTACCCCGGGCCAGACTTCAGAGGAACTCAAAAAGATATTTAATGTTAGGAAAGGAAGTTTTTTAAGAATCCAGGGGATCCGCCTTTTAAAAGACAAGCCCCTATATTACCTCACTGTTTTCGTTCCCCAACGAATCGGTAAGAAACTTCGCGTGGGAGATATTCACGATACGCCCGTCATTGTCGCCATAGAGAAGAAACTCCACATTTCCCTAAAAAAATGTGTTCAAAACATATCTGCAGCGTTAGCCGACGGGAAATTGGCGAAATATTTAGAAATCTCGCCCCAAAGCCCCGTACTCAGTATTGAGAGAGTATATTATACCGACAAGGACGAAGCTATCGAATGGGCTCGTTCCTTCTGCCGGCCAGATTTATTTAAGAATAGATCCATCCTTTACAGAAGATGACAAGGGGGGTCACGAATGGCGATCCGAAAACTTTACGCATTTCATAACGCGGATACAAATGTGGATCAAAGCCTGTTCTTGGCCGGCCGGGGGATGGGAAAAAAAATCTATGCGCCGGTCCTGGTTTATTTCATTCAGGCAGATGAAGGAAATATTCTTTTTGATGCTGGATGTGATCCGGAGATCATCCAGGACGCTCAGAAGGCCTGGGGCGATGCCGCAAAATACCTTTCCATTTCCATGAAACCCGAAGGGGATATTCGCCAATATTTAAAAGCCTTAAATCTAACCCTGGATGACGTTCATTTTATTGTTCTTTCTCACCTTCATATTGACCATGCGGGGGCGATCCGATTTTTCCCCAATGCTGAGATCATCGTCCAAAGGGATGAGTACCGATACGCCTACCACCCCTCCGTTTATGCCCTCAGCAATTATCGGAAGCTGGATTTTGATTACCCTAATTTAAGGTGGAAGCTGATCGATGGAGATTACCATCTTTTTCCAGGAATAACTATGGTACTCTCCCAGGGGCACAGTCCTGGAACGCAAGCTTTAGTGGTCGATCTTCCCCAAACCGGGACCGTTATTTTGGCCGGAGATGCTGTTCCCTTGAAAAAGAATTTAGATAACCTGATCCTACCCGGCTTGGTGTGGGACGCCGATTTGGCCATCAAGTCGATCCAGCGCTTGAAAGTCATCGCCGAAGAGAGGAAGGGGATCGTCTTTCCGGGCCACGATGGGGAAGTCTTCAAAGGCATGGAAAAGCCTCCAAAATTCTATGCCTGAATTACTCCCAGTTTGATTACTTGAGGAAAAAAATGAAAAATATCGAAGAGCGCGTTGCTGAATTAAAAGCAGCTCGGGATGCGTTAAAGGGAGGGAGCTTAATCGGGGCGCAGGGAAAGTCTCGTCCTCCAGGCAAGCTTTCGGCTCAAGAACGAGCTCTCGAATTAGTAGACCCCGGTACTTTTCAAGAACTTTTCCCGCTTGCTGAACACCAGTGCCGGGATTTCGGGATGGATAAGGTAAAGATTCCCCACGATGGGGTCATTACCGGGCAGGGGAAAATAGATGGAAGGCAGGTATTTATATTTTCCCAAGATTCAACTGTCGCAGGTGGATCAGTAGGGGTCGTCCATGCCCAAAAAATTTGCCAGATCATGGATCTAGCGGTAAGCACTGGTGTTGCCATTATCGGGTTGCTGGATTCCGTGGGAGCCAGGATGCAAGAGGGGATCGGGGCCTATAATTATGGCAGTATTTTCGCCCGGACAGCCCGCGCCTCCGGATCCGTTCCCCAGATATCCGCCATCATGGGAACTTGTGTCGGGGGGGCAGTCTACGCCCCCGCCATGACGGATTTCATCATCATGGTGGAAAACACCAGCACCATGTTCATCACCGGGCCTCCGGTCATCAAGGCCGTCATGGGAGAGGAGATCTCCAAGGAGGAACTAGGGGGTCCGAAAGTCCACTTCCAAAAGACGGGAGTCGTTGACTTTCTGGTTAAAAATGATTCCGATTGTCTAAAGCTCATCCGCCAAATCTTGTCCTATCTTCCCGCCAACAGCCGGGAAAATCCTCCGGTATTCAAGAAGAATGAACCTCTTCCCGATAGGGACGAGACCTTGAATTCCATCGTTCCCACCGATTCCAAGAAAATTTACGACATGAAGCAGATCATAAAAAAGGTTTTGGACCCTGATTCTTTCTTGGAGGTAAAGGCAGGATTCGCCCGGAATATGATCGTGGGCTTCGGAAGGTTGGAGGGAAAATCCGTCGGAATCGTCGCGAATCAACCCAGCGTTCTGGGGGGGTCAATCGACATCAATGCCGCCGACAAATCGGCGCGGTTCATCCGCGTCTGCGACTCTTTCAATATTCCACTGATCACCTTTGTAGATACTCCAGCTTACCTCCCAGGAATCAATCAAGAGCATGGAGGAATTATCCGTCATGGGTCGAAAATGCTCTTTGCTTACGGGGAGGCCACTGTCCCAAAAATTACGGTTGTGATCCGCAAGAGCTATGGAGGAGGAATTTCCGCCATGTGCGGGATTAAATCCATGGGGCCGGATCAACTCTACGCCTGGCCCACAGCCGAAATTGCCATCATGGGTGCGGAGATTGCAGTCAACAGCCTGTTTCGAAAGCAATTCGAAGAGGCCAAAGACCCTGAGGTTTTGCGAAAGAAAATGATCGAGGAATACCAGGAGGAATACTACAACCCTTTACGCCTCGCCCAGCGATGGATCCTGGATGACGTCATTGAACCGAGCGAAACCAGGCCAAGGTTGATTCAGGCCCTGGACATGCTATCCCAAAAAATCGAGCAACGGCCGCTTAAAAAGCACGGTAACATTCCTCTGTAGGGAAATGTTCGAAGAATAGACAGAAAGAGGGAAAGGGGGTATCGGATGGAAGGAAGCCCCAGAATCAGAGCTCTCATCGCAAAAGTTGGCCTGGATGGTCATGACCGGGGGGCTAAATTGGTGGCCATGGCCCTGAGGAACGCTGGGATGGAGGTCATTTACACCGGGCTGCGTAACACCCCGGAAATGATCGCCCAGGCGGTTTTGCAGGAAAGCGTGGATGTGGTAGGAATCAGCAGCCTAGCGGGGGCTCACGTCGAGACCGCGCGGATGGTTATGGAAGCCTTGAAGAAAAAGGGGGTAGGAGATGTCCTGGTCATCATGGGGGGCATCATTCCCAAACGGGATTTTGAGACTCTGAATCGGATCGGCGTTCAGGGCGTTTTTTCCGTACATGCAAGTTTTGAAGAGATCATCGACTTCATCCGCACTCATGTCCCCCGAGCTCAGGAAGTTTCTGCTTAGAAGGGAGAGAAAAGATGAGCACTCTGGCAAAAAAAGTAGACTTTGGCCCCGAGGAAGATTATACCCATACCCAAGAGGCGGTTTTGGATTCCGGGATTCGGATAAAAAAATTATACACCCCGCAGGATATTGCCCACCTCTCCTTTGAGAGGGACATTGGAGATCCCGGCCAATTTCCTTATGTGCGAGGGATTTACCCAGATATGTATTGGAAAAGGCCCTGGACAAGAAGGCTGTACGCCGGGTTTGGAAATGCGGTGGAAACGAACCGGCGTTTCAAGTTTTTATTAGACCATGGCCAGACGGGGCTGAGCGCGGCACTGGATCTTCCGACCCAGATGGGGCTCGATTCCGATGATCCCTTAGCGGCCGCAGATGTGGGGCGGGTCGGTGTCGCCATCGATACCCTAAAAGACATGGAGGAAATATTCGAAGGCATCGATTTGGGGAAGATCAGCACTTCTTTCACCATCAACGCCACGGCAGCCATTCTATTGGCCATGTACGTGGCCGTGGGGGAGAAACAGGGGGTCCCCTCGAAACACCTGAGGGGAACGGTCCAAAACGATATCCTAAAAGAGTACATCGCCCGTGGCCAGTATATTTTCCCCCCGCAGCCGTCCATCAGGATCACGGGAGATATCATCGAGTACTGCATCCACAACATACCCCGCTTCAATTCCATCAGCGTCGCAGGCTCCCACATGCATGAAAATGGGGCGACCGCGGTCCAGCAGGTGGCCTATACCTTTTGCGATGCCCTCACGTATATCGACGAGGTGGTCCGGCGAGGATATCATATCGACCAGTTTGCCCAGAATATCTCATTCCTTTTCTGCAGCCGGCAGAACATGTTCGAGGATATCTGCACCTACCGGGCGGCCCGCAAGAGATGGGCCTATCTCATGAAGGACCGGCTCCAGGCTAAGGACCCTCGCTCCCACATCTTGAAGTTCGCCGCAGGGGGAGGGGGCCTCTGGATGACCAAACGCCAGCCTTTGAACAATATCGCCCGGGGGATGGTCGTCGCCCTGGCCTCAGCCCTGGGGGGCGCCCAATCAGTCCTCCTGGCCGCTTATGACGAACCCTTTGCGATCCCCACGGAGGAGTCCGCCGGGATATCTCTCAATATCCAAAACATCCTGATTCATGAGGTTGGGATAACGGACACGATTGACCCTCTGGGGGGCTCCTATTTCATCGAATCGCTCACCGACCAAATCGACCGGAAAATCGTCGAGACCATGGATGGGGTGGAAAAAAGCGGAGGGATCGTTTCCCTGATCGAAAAAGGAGACCTCCAGAGGCAGCTGGCACAGCAAGCCATGCAGGAAGAGATGCGGATCCAAAAGGGTGAGAGTGTTCTAGTGGGAGTGAATCGGTTTGTGGCCGAGGAGGAGAAGGGGGAAGAAGAAATGGTCTTCCATGAGCCGGATCCCATGACCCGCCAGCGGCAGATCGAGCGGTTGGCGAGGGTTAAGAAGGAAAGAGACCCCCAACAGGTCTCTGCCGCCCTGGCGGATTTGAAGAAAGCAGCTATGAAGGGGGAAAACCTCATGCCTTCCCTGATCCGAGCGGTCAAGACCTACGCAACCCTGGGAGAAATGGTCTGGGTATTGAAGGGAATCTACGGGATTTACACGGCCCCGTCAGGGATCTGATTGAACGAAGGCAAAAGATCAACAGGCCTCCGGTCATGCTGAAGCATGCCGTGGGGAAGCATGATGACCCAGTTTCTTCCGAGATGCATGGCAACCACATTACGTGGAATTCATGGTGACCTTGGGCGAGCCGACTTTGGGGATGATGAGCTCTCCGTTCGGGAGCATTTCAGAAGAAGACGTAATCCAGGTTTTGAATGATTTTTTCCAAAATGTCCAGGGAATCCCCTGTGTCCATTGCTGTTCCAACATGGATTGGCCACAGCTCATGAAAAGCCACACTCAGGTCATCAATTTTGACGCATACCAGTATGCGGATAAGATGGCTCTTTACCCCAAAGAACTCGCTGCCTTTTTCGAAAAGGGGGGGATGCTGGCGTGGGGGATCGTTCCCGTCTCCCCGGAAATCCTGCCATCGGAGAGTAAGGAACAGCTGGTGGAAAGATTGGAAGAGGGAATCAGGCGATTGACGGAGAGGGGGATCGATCAACAGAAACTCTTGGATAGATCTTTCGTGACCCCTTGTTGCACCACGGCGACTCTCTCGAAAGAACAAGCGGAACAGGTCTTCCACTTCACCCAGAATATCAGCGGGGAGATGAGACGCAGGTATTTTCCAGAAGAGGTAAGCCATTAGCGGAGGAAGGATGGACTATTTCAACGCCTTCAGGAGTTTTATCCAGGACGAGAAGATCGACAAGAAGCAGGCCGTTTTTTTTAACGGAAGAGCGACGACCTACGGGGAGATGAACGCCGAGGCAAGCCGCGTCTCCTCCGCTTTGTGTCGCCTCGGGGTAAAAAAAGGCGACGTGGTAAGCCTCTACATGGGAAACTGCAAAGACTTCCTGTCGATCTTTCTTGGGGTGACTAAATCGGGCGCCATCGCCGCCCCCATCAATATTCTACTCACCGAGTACGAGATTCAGCCCCAACTGGAAAGGACTCAATCCAAAGCGATTTTTGTATCTCCTGCCCACATACCTGTCGTGGATAGAATCAGGCCCAATCTCCCGCAACTGAAGAATGTGATCCTCATGTCCAACCATCCCGAAAGCCATGCCATCTCTTACCCCGACTTTTTGAAAAAAGGGGACGGGGACGGCCCCCCTGTAGAGTTGGAAGAAAACGACGTCGTACTGATCCTATTCACCGGGGGTACGACCGGAACGCCGAAAGCCGTCCTGTTGACCCATAAAAATCTTCTTTCGGTGGTCCAGGGTCTAAAGAATCGGTTGGGACACTTGGGGGAAATGGTCGTCCTGTGCGCCTCACCCCTTTCCCACATCTTTGGCTTAAATACGATTACTTTTGCCTCCCTTTTTCGGAAATCCCTGGTGGTCCTGGAGGAATGGTTTCAGGTGGAAGAAGCGGCCCAGCTCATCGAGCGGTATCGGATCTCCAATATTTTCGGTGTTCCCACCGTTGTGCGAAGCTTGGTTGAGGTAGCGGATCGGTATGACCTGCGATGCATTCAACTGGCAATGGTAGGCGCCGCGCCCGTTCCCGAAGAGCTCTATCACCGCGTGGAAAACACCTTTCATTGTTTTTTAATCGAGGGATGGGGATTGACGGAAGGGTCGGGATGTACTACAGTCACTCCGCCAGGAGTAAGCAAAATTGGCTCCTGCGGCATTCCCTACGAAGGAATCGAACTGGAATGCGCCATCGTGGATGATAACGATAATCCTCTACCCCAGGGTGAAATTGGCGAGCTGGTGCAGCGGGGTCCGCTCAACATGAAAGGTTATTTAGAAAACCCTGAGGCAACGGCTGAAGCCCTCAGGAATGGATGGCTCCATACCGGGGACCTTGCCCGAATGGATGAGGAAGGCTATATTTACATCGTAGACCGGAAAAAAGATGTGATCATCCGGGGAGGGTTCAATATTTATCCCACAGAGGTAGAAACGGTTTTGTATACTTTCCCAGGGGTACAGGAAGCGGCGGTGTTTGGCGTTTCCGATGCGCGTAAAGGAGAGACGGTAGCCGCGGCCATCCGGGTAAGAGAGGGTGTCCAAATCGATGAAAAAGAAATCCTTGCCTATTGCCAGGAGCGCCTGGCGCGTTTCAAAATTCCCAAATACGTAAAAATCATGCATGACTCTTTACCCAAAACCCCGGCTGGAAAGATTATGAGGCGGGCGTTAAAGGATGAGCTCGAAAAAGAGCTTGGAGTCAAGTAGGAAACTTTGAGGAAGGGGGGTGATCAATGCTGATAAATTATAATGGAAAAGCTTTCCCATAAAGAAAAAGAAAGGAGAATAAAATGAGAAAAGGAATCCGATCTGGCGTATCGTCCGTTATGATCATTTTGGTGGGGGTAGCATTCATTTGGGCGGCCAGCAGTGAGGCCGCGTCCCCCATCAAGATCGGGGTGAATTCGGCATGGGATTTCCCTGGCGGTCAAGGAGTCAAAAGAGGCGCTGAAATGGCCATCAAGGATCTCAATGCTGCCGGGGGGTTGCTGGGGCGAAAGGTGGAAGGGATTTTTTATGATAACAAAGCTGCCTCCATTGAGGCCAAAAGTGCCACGGAGAGGCTTCTTTACAAGGATAAGGTTGATGTAATTTGTGGCTTTTGGCGGAGCGATTTAGCAATCGTCGCGCAGCCACTGGTCATGGAGGCTAAGAAAATTCTCATGATAGGAGGGGCTTCAACACCGGTTATTACTTATGAGCGCATAAAACAGGATTACAAAACCTATAAATACACTTTCACTACTACATCAAACACGTATTTAACGATGATCGGCATGGAACAGGGGATCATTGAAAGCCTTAAAAAGGGATTAAGCAAGATTGCCCTACTCGTAGAGAAAGCAGCCTGGTGTGACCCACTATATGATTCCTGGATGGAAAAATACAAAGACAAGATAGTCTATTCGGCCAGATTTTCTGTAACAGCAACTGATTTCTCGGTTGAATTCTCCCAAGCCAAAGCCAAGGGAGCGGATATCTTAGCTTTTATAACCACGGGCCGTGGTGGGACTCCTTCGGTGAAACAGTGGTACGATATGAAAATTCCTGCAGTTTACGCGGGGTATAATGTGGATGCCCAAGACCCCAATTTCTGGCAGATAACCGAAGAAAAGACCCAGGGGGTGGCGACGACTAAAATAGGCGGAGTTGCCGGAATAGCCATCACCCCAAAGAGCATCCCTTACTATAACGAATACAAGAAAGCCTATGGAGAATTTCCAATCGCTTATACCAATGGCGTAGCCTATGACGCCGTAATGGCTTGGGCTCATGGGGTAAAGCTTGCTGGTACAGTTAAGTCTGATGCGGTAGTGAAAGCAATGGAGAGGAAAGACTTCAATTATGAAGGGGTATGTGGCCTAATCGAGTATTTCGATGAAATCCATAACCCTGTCGGCGGCGGTTGGGGAAAAGGGGAGCCCTGGGGATGGGTCGCCCAGCAGTGGCAGAATGAAAAGCAAGTGGTTTATTGGCCCAAAAAATATAAAACAGGAGATTTTATCATTCCTGATTGGGTGAAAAAAGTGACTGGCAAATAGCGATATAGGCTAAAAGATGATCTGGGGGGTGAATTTCTTTATTGTTCACCCCCCCAAAAGGAGAGGATATATATGATAGAAACAATATTCATCTTCGGCATAGTTTGGACAGCTCTCTATTGCTTGATTGCCATCGGATTTTCCTTATTATTTGGTGTGGCCCAAGTACTAAATCTGGCCCACGGCATGATTATTATGAGTGCCTGCTACATAACATTCCTATTCGTGACCGCTTTAAATTGGTCTTTGGGCCCTAGCCTCATAGTCGGAATCATAGCAACCGTCTGCCTGATGCTAATCATTTGGTTAGGATTTATTAAAAGATTACTTACTGCTCCTGTGACCTCGCTGCTTCTTCTCACAGCTGGCTTAGCGAATGTGATTCAACAGATCGTTATTCTAACGGTTGGGCCCCACACGAAATATGTACCTAGCATGATCACAGGGAGTACCACCATTCTTTCTGTAACGCTCTCCAATCAACAAATTCTCAGCATTATTGTGGCCTTCGTACTGGTGGGCCTCCTCGCATTATTTTTGCAACGCACTAGAATGGGCAGAGCGATTCGAGCGGTTACACAGGATCGAAATGTAGCAGCTTTATCAGGAATCAACGCCGAAGAAATGTATCTGGTAACCATAATTATCGCTGGTTTATTGGCGGGAGTGGCGGGGTTATTAGTGGCCCCCATTCAAACGGTAACTCCGGAAATTGGCTGGGAAATGATGGTCACAGCTTTTACAGTAACTATTTTGGCTGGACTTGGCGGTCCTATCTGGGGAATTATCGTAGCCGCGGCCATCGTTGCCTACGCAGAATTGATCACTGCTTTTTTAGTCGCACCCATGCTCAAAGAAGGGGCAGCTTTTGTCATTATGATTTTAACACTGATGTTTCGGCCATTGGGATTATTTGGGAAAGGAAGGGTATGATGGAGCTTTTGCGAAAAGAATTTCTTTCGATATTAATTGTGGGAATCATTTCGGGCGGGCTAGCCATTATGGCTCCGGCATCGGATTATAACTATTATTTGATTGGCTTACTGACCTCCGCCTGTCTATGGGTTATATATGTTGTCTGCTGGGATCTTTTAGCGGGCTATACCGGAATGCTTAACTTTGGTCAGCTCGTTTTTGCCGGAGTGGCTGCCTATACTGTTGCCCTACTTGAATTGCATTTCAAAGGCGCTCGCCCTCTAATGATCCTCATTGGTCTTTTGGCTGGCACTTGCTCTTCATTATTGATCGGTTTACCATCCTTACGCGTTCGGGCAAAGTACTTTGCCCTGGTGAGTTTCGCTATCTTATTAGTCTTTTACCGGATTACCATGACCTTTATCAGTATTTTTGGAGGGGATTATGGCTTGAGTATTCCCAGGGTATTTAGCCGGGAAACCTTATATTTCACAGCGATTATATTGATGGCGATTACATTGATTTCCCTGCGACTCGTAGTCAAATCCAGGATTGGAATGGCCCTGCAAAGTATCCGGGAGGATGAAGAGACAGCACGGGCTGTTGGCATCAATATTAGACGTTATAAGCTCCTGGCCTGTTTGATCAGCGCCTTTTTTACGAGTTTGGGCGGAATTTGTGGTTTCTACTATATGGGACATGTAGGGCCAGAAATATTCGGAATGATGGGCTCCTTCGATGTGGTCATCATGGGTGTAATAGGAGGGAAAGGGACAATATTTGGCGCCGCCCTCGGTGGAGGGGTGCTTTCAATCCTTTTAGAATTTATGCGACCCGTTGCGGAATATCGTTCCCTTCTTTATGCCATATTACTGGTAGTGGTGGTAATGGTCGCCTCCCGAGGAGCCTGGGGAAGTATGGCCACACTGTTTCGAAAACACCCCCAAAAGAAAGAGATAGAAGGAGATTTAACATGACGGAATTCTTGGACGTAAAAAATATATATAAGCATTTTGGCAAGCTTTCAGCTTTGATTGACTTTAGTTTCACGGTAAACAAGGGAGAATTAGTTGGACTCATTGGGCCCAATGGAGCAGGCAAAACCACTTTATTTAACGTAATCACCGGCTTTTATCAGGCCAATTCAGGAAAGATTATCTTCAAAGGCAAAGATGTCAGCCGCGCAGAACCGAATGAACTGGCCGAGATGGGTATGGTCAGGACATTCCAGATTCCCAAACCCTTCAAAGAATTAACCGTACATGATAATGTGGCCATTGGAACCCTATTTACCCCCCATCGTTCTAAGAAAACGAGTCTGTCCACGGAAGAATTTGTTCGGCGAGTCTTGAAAAGCGTAAGACTCTATCCGGTGAAGGAACAACTGGCGGGGATTTTGGGCCATGGAAATCTCAAGCTCTTAGAATTGGGCCGGGCGCAAGGGCCATACCCGGACCTGCTTCTCCTTGATGAGCCTTTTGCCGGGCTAACCATTGGCGAAATCCAACTGGTAAGCGAGATCTTACGAAACTTAGCCGAACAGGGATTGACCTTGATCATTGTGGAACATAAATTGCGGGAACTGATGAAATTGGTGCAAAGAGTCATTGTGCTCCATTACGGGAAAAAGATTGCCGATGGTCGTCCGGAAGAGATCTCCCAAGACGAACAAGTATTGAAAGCCTACTTAGGAAGGAGGTGGTCCCACCGCCATGCTTGAAATAAAGGATTTATGGGTATATTACGGGCATGCCCTGGCCTTGGAAAACGTCAATATCACGGTTGCGGATAAAGGGCTGACCGCGGTAATCGGCCCCAATGGAGCTGGCAAGACTACCTTGCTGAAAGCTATCTCCAGGTTGATTAACCCCCAAAAAGGCTCGATTTCCTTCAATGGCCAATCCTTGCTGAAATATCCCCCTCACAAGCTCGCCCAGATGGGGATTGCCCATTGTCCCGAAGGGAGGAAGCCGTTCCCCGAGATGACCGTTTTGGAGAATCTGCTCGTCGGAGCGTACGTCCTTCCCCGAAATCAAATCCAGGGTCGTTTGGAGATGGTATTTGATCTTTTCCCCATTCTGAAGGAAAGAAGGGACCAGATCAGCATAACCCTGTCTGGTGGCGAACAGCAGATGCTGGCCATCGGAAGAGCGTGGATGATTTCTCCTTCCCTGCTTCTGATCGATGAACCCTCTTTGGGCTTATCTCCATTGATAGTGGATGAAGTAGAAAGGATTATCGGCGGCATCAAAGAATCGGGAGTGTCGGTATTAATGGTGGAAGGAAATGTGGACCTTATCCGGGACCTCCCGGACATCGTCTACGTACTCGATCATGGAAGCTTAATTTATTCGGGAACCGTTTCTCAAATTCTAGGCGATACAAATCTATCTAAAACCTATTTCGGCATGTGATCATGAATGAAGAAGTAAGCCGTCGGATCCGTTGTCGGAAGCTGCTTCAGAAAGTAGTTTCCCCGGAGGAAGCCGTCCAGGTAGTGCAAGACGGCATGACTGTGGGCGTTGGCAGTGACCTTCTGCCTTGCTGGCGGGCCTTGGAAAGACGCACCCGCGGAGGAGAAAATATCCATTTGCATCTATGGTCGGGGGTGGCCATTCTCGAAGCCGACCGAACCCTTGGAATCATCAAGCGGAGAATTGGGCAGCAGACTCTCCTGCGGAAAGCCATTAACAAGAAACAGGTTGAGTATTTGGACCTCCCTCTCGGTTTTTTTTACCAGTCAATCCGGGCAGGCGAGTTGGGTGCTTTGGATTTGGCCATTGTTGAAGCCGTCGGGATCAACGAAGACGGATTCCTCATTCCTTCCTACCGCCTTAATGACATGGCCAATTTCATCCAAGCGGCCAAACAAGTTATCGTCCAGCTTAGCACTTGCTATCCTTTGGAGCTGGAAGGGATCCATGATGTTTACATCCCAGCCAATCCCCCGAGGAAACAGCCTATCCCCATATGCCGGGTGGGGGATCGCGTGGGGACTCCCTATATTCCTGTAGAACCTGAAAAGATTGCCTTCATCTACCCCTCCGAAGTCTCCGAACCAACAGAAATGGATTTGACCATCGATGAAACCAGCAGGCAGATCGGCAAGCATTTGATTTCCTTCTTGGGCAACGAAGTGTCCCAGGGAAAACTTCCCTCCAACCTTTTGCCCATTGAAATGGGTTTGGGAGCCATCCCTGCGGCCGTCCTGGAGGAACTGGGGGACTCCGATTTCGAAGATTTAGAATTTTATTCGGCTGTCCTCAATGATCGTGTCTTGCACCTCATTGCCAAAGGGAAAGTTAAGATGGCTTCGGGGACAGGTTTCTATTTGACTGCGGAAGGGGAAAAAGAGCTCTTCCGGAATCTGCCGATTTACAAAAAACATATCATTTTGCGGCCCGTTGAGATTGCGGATTGTCCCGAAGTCATCATGAGGCTCGGCCTTCTGGCCTTGAACGGGGGGGTCGAGGTTGATATTTACGGGCACGTGAACTCAAGCCACATCTTGAACGGGGATATCATTAGCGGAGTGGGGGGCGCGAGCGAATTCGCTCTGAATGCTTTTCTCTCGGTCATACTCCTTCCTTCTACCGTAAAATCCGGCGATATCTCTTGTATCGTGCCCATGGTTTCCCACGTCGACATTCCCGAGCATGGAGTGGACTTGATTGTGACCGAACAGGGAATCGCCGACCTAAGAGGCTGTACGCCCAAAGAAAGAGCGGAGAGAATTATCCATTGTTGCGCCCATCCTGCCTATCGACCGCAACTACAAGATTATTTTGAAAGAGCCGTCCTGGGCGGAGGCGCCCACGAGCCTCATCTCCTTGATGAAGCGTTCTCTTTCCATCAGCGATTTTTAAAAACGGGAACCATGAAGAGATGAAAGGGGAGGAGATCCATGTTCCAAAAATCTTTGACCCAAATTCTGAGCGATTTTGCTTATGAGCTCTCCTTCAAGGATTTATCATCGGAGATCATTGAAAAAGCAAAAATCAGTGTGTTGGATGGGATGGGTTGTTCTTTGGCCGGCCGTGATCTGCCTTCCTCGCAGATTGCCTTGAAGGTCTGGAAAGAGATGAGGCGGGAAGGACCTTCGACGGTTTGGGTGAATGGAGAGAAAGGGGATCAGGAGAGCACAGCCTGGGTGAATTGTCTCCATATGCACAGCATCCTTCATGATGACATGCAGGAGTCCACGGTGGGGCATATGGGATCTTTTGTCATCCCGGTGGCATTGGCTACCGCGGAGCAGGAAGGAAAAGATGGAAAGGATCTTCTTGCCGCCATTGTGGCTGCCTATGAGGTTGCGGGGAGAGTTGCCTTAAGGTCCGGGCTGAAGATTATCGAGAGGGGATTCCGGGCTAGCCCGGTTTTTGGTCCTTTTGCGGCGGCCACGGCAGCCGGGAAATTGATGGGCCTGACTGGCCAACAGATGCAGAATGCCATCGCCTGTGCCGCCAGCTTTTCCTGCGGCCTGTTAGAGGCGGTGAATACGGGGTCGATGGAATGGAGGTTTCAAAACGGCGGGGCCTTGAGAAATGGACTGATGGCTGCCGTATTGGCCAAGCATGGATTGCTGGCAGCCAAGACCGCTTTGGAGGGGGAATGCGGATTCTTTGCGGCTTTTGGGGGGCCGAAGTTGCGCGAGGAAGTTCTGACCAAACCGGAGGAAATCACGGCAACTTTAGGAAAGGATTTTGAAGTCGGACGAAATATTTTTAAACCCTATCCAACTTGCGGATATAACCAAGTGGGAGTCGAAATAGCGGTGGCGATGGCCAAACAGAATGATATTCGACCCGAGGATGTGGAATCGGTGCGAGCTTTGGTATCTCCGGCAAATAAAAATTATCCCGGAGGGGATTATCATGGTCCATTTGCCACCATCGATCAGGCCCTCTTGAGCAAACCTTTCTCCATCGCGGCTGCCCTGAAGTTCAGAAAGCTTACCGTAGGTATGTATTTGTCTCAGCTAAATGATCCGGATCTCGTTGAGCTTGCCCAAAAAATCACTTTAGAAGCAAAAGACGGAATGGGTTTTCTGGATTATAAAATTGAGGTGAAACTTAAGAATGGGAAGGTGATCAGCGGTGACCAGAGCTTGGTTGACATGAAAAATTATTCCCTGGACAAAGAGCGGGCGGGGGAAAAATTCTGCCAGCTCACCTCAAATCTTTTGACCAAAGAAGATGCGCTGAAAATCACCCAGGCAATCTTTCGGCTGGAGGAAATGTCGAGCCTAGGAGAGTTGTCGCGGATGCTCAAAGGCGCGGTCAACCGATAATCATTTCCGAAATTTTGTGGAGAGGTGAGAAAATAGAGGGAATCTGCCGTGGGGCACTTTGAAAGGTTATTCCAGACAGGGGAAATAGGCTCCTTGAAATTGGCCAATCGGGTGATCATGGCTCCCATGGTCACTCATTATGCCCAGGAGGGGGCCGTTACCGAAAGAATGATCGCCTACTATGCGGAGCGGGCTTTGGGAGGGGCCGGACTTTTGGTGCTGGAGGCGACCTACCCGCGTACCATAGGCCATCCGGGTCGGGTGCACATATGGAGCGATGCATTTATTCCGGGGTTGAAGAAATTGACGGAAGAGGTCCATCGCTGCGGGGGGAAAATAGCCATCGAAATCAATCCCAGCCGGGGGAGAGTTGATGAAGCCGACCCGGTTTCAGCCTCCAATGTTCCCCATCCTTTCACGGGAAAAATCCCTCGGGCGCTAAGCCTGGCAGAAATCAAAGAGCTCGAAGAAGACTTCGGTGGCAGTGTAGTAAGGGCGCGAGAAGCGGGATTCGATGCAGTCATGATTCATGGGGGTACGGGTTACCTCATCAGTGAATTTCTCTCTCCCCGAATTAACCTCAGGGGTGATATTTACGGCGGGGATATTCAGGGACGGGCACGCCTGGCTGTCGAGATGGTTCTCGAAGCCAAAACGAAGGGGGGAAAGGATTTTCCAGTGATTTTTAGGCTGGCAGCCAGCGAAAGATTGGAGGGGAGCATTTCCCTGGACGATGTTTTCGAAACCTGCCGGCTGGTCTTCGAGGCTGGGGCTGACGCCGTGGACGTGGTTTCTGGAGTTGCCGAGACCATGGAATGGGTCGTTCCCTCTTTGTATTTTCCTCTTGCCTGCAATGTTCCCCTTGCTGAGGAAATCAAAAAGAGAGTTCATCTTCCCATTTCGGTGGGCGGAAGGATCAATGATCCTTTTTTGGCAGAAGAGATTTTGGAGAAAGGGAAAGCCGATTTTATCGTCTTAGGGCGGGCTCTTCTGGCTGACCCTTACTTTCCCCGTAAAACCAAGGAAGGAAGAGTTTCCGAAATCCGCAAGTGCCTGGGTTGCCTTCGATGTATAGAAAGTTTTTCGGCCCATTCATCCTTGGTCTGTGCGGTGAACCCAACCTTAGGAAAAGAAAGGGAGCCTAAGCCCCCAAGGGATACAAAGAAAAAAGTCCTGGTATTGGGTGGCGGGCCTGCGGGGTTACAAGCTGCGGTCACAGCTGCCGACAGAGGCCATGATGTCCTCCTACTGGAAAGAGGAAAAAAACTGGGCGGGCAAATAAATCTGGCTGCTGTTCCCCCCTACAAATCGGAATTAAGGCATATCATCGATTATCTTTCCAAACAGTTGGAAATCCATGGGGATAAAGTGAAGGTGGTTTATGGTCAGAAACGGAATTGGGCTTCCATCGCCAAGTGGAAGCCCGATGCGATTATTGCGGCCACTGGCTCTGAGCCTTTCGTGCCGGATATCCCTGGAATAAAAACGGCTTTAAGAAGAAAGAAGGCAGTCACAAGTCGGGATGTCTTATCCCAAAAAGCAAAAATCGGGAAGAAAGTAATCATCATGGGCGGAGGAATGATCGGCTGTGAAATCGTCGACTACCTGACGGAGAAAGGCCATGAAGTGGTCATTATAGAAATCCTTTCCGATTTGGCGATGGATGCTTTTTCCCATATCCGCAAATGCCTTCTGAAACGCTTGGGGGAAAAGGGAATCCGGACCTTTACCGCGGTTCAGGGGGAGAGAATCACCCCGGAAGGAGTTGAGATCGTTGACCGTTCCGGCCAAAAAATTCATTTGCACGCCGACCATATTATCCTGGCCGTAGGGTCGAAACCAAGCCCGGATTTATCGATTGAGGCAGAGATGGAGGAAGCCAAAATCTACAAGATTGGGGATTGTAAAGAAGCGCGAAAAATACTCGAGGCAGTCCACGAAGGATATGAAGTGGCATTAAATCTCTGAAATCAGGGAAACACAAATCTTTTATATGGCAGGTCTTTTTATCACACTCTTTTTTATCTCCCGCCAGACATCGAACATAATAAGCCTTCTTAGTTAAAAGCCGTTAAGGATTGCCCAGACTCACCGGTGATTGCCTCGATGGTATTTAAATCGACCCCCAAGGGATTCAATACCATAATGGGCATGAATCCTCAGGTTTAATCCTCAGACTGCGGCTGAAGATCTGCAGCAATGGGATTCTAAGGTAGGGGGGATAAATTGTGGCCGCAGCGATCCCACTGTTTACGATGTTTCCTAAGAAGGGATGGCCCATGAAGCAATGAAATAGATTTCTGGCGGTGGGCCAATCATAGAAGGGTGTTGTAGTACTAAGCCAGAGCATATCGCCAGGATGGCAGAAAAAGGGAGAAAACGGGGAGAGATAGAAGAAAGGATCTGAATGATTTCAAACCATCGGCAATACATTAAAAGTAGGCAAAAGGCTTAAGGCAAAGGAGGAGAAGAATGATTTTGGATCAATTTCGAGTCGATCATCAGGTTGCTGTGGTTACTGGAGGGTCAAGAGGGATCGGTCAGGCTATTGCTCTTGGTCTGGCTGAGGCGGGGGCTGACATCGTTGTGGTGAGTCGAACCCCCAATGGCGATGTGGAAAAGAAAATTACTTCAATGGGAAGGCGATACGTCCACTTGGCTGCCGATCTGACTCAACGAGAACAGACCCGCAATGTAATTCCAGCGGTTTTGGAAAAATGGGGGATGTAAATATTTTAATCAATAACTCAGGTATGGCCCGACATGCCCCGGCAGAGGATTTGTCCGAAAAGGACTGGGATGCGACTCTGGAGATTAATTTAACCGCCCCCTTTATCCGGTTGGCGTTAGAAAGAAAGAGGAGGAAGATGGCCATGGCCCATATTCGACTGCGGAAATTCAACACGAAAGATATGTATCCCGATCAGAAGCTGGATAATGATTTGTGCATGGTCGTACGAGCGGGAAATATTGTATATCTGCGAGGTCAGACGGGGATGGACCTTAATGGCAGAATCGTTGGCCTCGGGGATCCATCGGCCCAGACTGAAAATGCAATGAAGAATGTGAAAATTTTATTGGAAGAGGCGGGAGCCAAACTCGAGCATATCTGTAAAATCACGGTTTACCTTACGGACCGAGCCTATCGCGAGCCCGTCTATCGAGTAATCGGCAAGTGGCTGAAAGGTGTCTATCCGGTCTCTACCGGCCTCATTGTGCAGGGGTTGGCCAAACCCGAGCTGCTCATGGAAATCGATGTGGACGCGGTCATCCCCGAGGGTGAAGGGTAAAGCCTGTAAGGAGAGACGATCATGACCTTTTCCATTGTGGGGCAGTGTGCTCATTCAGGAATGTTGGGCATTGCCATCACCACTTCCAGTATTTGCGTCGCCAGCCGTTGCTCTTGGGCCCGAGCGGGTGTGGGAGCGGTAGCAACCCAAAACTTTACGGATCCCCGTCTGGGAGTGCGGGGCCTGGGCCTGTTAGCGGAGGGTTTAAAGGCTACCGAAGTGATGGCCCGATTGATCGAGGAAAGTGAATTTCCGGAGTACCGCCAGCTTGCGGTCATCGATCGCCATGGTCAGACTTCTTATCACTCTGGGAATAAAGCGCTGGGCATCCATGGTGCGGCTTCCGGAGATCATTGCCTCGCTGCCGGCAATTTGCTATCCAGCAAAGAAGTCCCACGAGCGATGGTCTCCGCCTTCATGGCCCTTTCTCCTGCCGAACACCTGGCAGAACGTCTGCTGCGAGCCCTGGAAGGTGGCTTGGCCGCAGGCGGGGAAATCTACCCGCTAAGGTCAGCCGGGCTCCTGGTTGTTGACACTCAGCCCTGGCCGCTGGTCGACCTCCGGGTGGACTGGCATGAAAGTCCTGTCACCGCCCTGGGCGAGCTGTGGAGGCGGTATGAACCGGAAATGAAAACCTTTCTTCTTTGGGCCCTTGATCCTGACCAAGCCCCCCCTTTTCCCTTGCCTGGGAACGATAAAAGAAATGAGAGATGATTCTTTTTTTATATCCTTCCCAATCCTGGATTTTACCCTTTCGCTAAAACGGTGGATTCACGGTCATGAAAGTAAAGACGTCCATCTCGTTGGTCTCGGCCTTCGTTTTTTCCCCGTTGATTACCCGGATCATCTGATCAATCATTTCCTCTCGCATCTCTTCCAGCGACTTGCCCTCTATAAGGCTGCCGGCGTTGACATCCATATCACCCTTCATCGCCTCATAAATCCTGGAGTTGCTGGCTACCTTGATCACCGGTACCGCAGGGAAGCCTGCCGGGGTTCCGCGGCCGGTTGAGAAGAACATGATTTGGGAACCGCTGGCCGCCAAACCGGCCATGGAATCCGCATCATAGCCGGGCCCGTCCTGCAGGATCAGCCCTTTCTCCGTGGGCCACTCTCCATAATCGACGACCTGGTTGATGATGGTCGAGCCCCCCTTGAAGATACAGCCCATAGATTTTTCCGCGATCGTACTCATGCCTCCATCCATATTCCCGGGTGAAATAACCCAGCTGGCCAGATGGCCCATAATATCCTGGGTCCTTTGCTCGGCCTGCTGGATCATCTGTTCAATCTTGTTGGCAATTTCTTCATTTTTGGCTCGTCTTGCCAGTACATGGGCAGTCCCGATCATCTCGGTATTTTCCCCAAAAATAACCGTGGCTCTTTCATCCTGCCTCCTTAAAAACGCATAGCGCTGCGCGCACAGAGCATGGCGTTAAAAACTTGAAAAATACAACTTGATTGTATAGGAATTTCCTTATTGGACACAGATGAACACAGATTTTCAGGATATTAAATGCAAAAAATACAGAAAATGTTTATCTGCGTTTATCCGTGGGAATCTGTGTCCAAATTAATTTAATTGTATAGGAAATTCCTTTTTGGACACGGATATACACAGATTATCAGGATAAACTAAAAAGAAAATAATTATCTGTGGTTATCTGCGAAAATCTGCGTCCTATTAAATTTAAACCGCTCTTCCGCCATGCGCCATGCGTTTGGGGTCTTATTTCTTCAGGTACATCATGGTCCCGTCTTGAACTACGGCCACCTTGGCCTCGCCGGGAAAATCTTTTTCCAAAATGGCCAGAACCTCCGGCCAAGTTTTAACGAAAATAGCGTCATCGCTATGGCTTACCAAGTCGAGGCCCGTCCGGTCTGGGTAGGGAGCCATGACGATTAGTTTCCTCATAAGCCTTTGTAGAAAACCCTTAGCCCGGGGGGTATAATGGCGGCCGCCGTATTCAGTCCCCCAGGCCCGCATCACATAATGAGGAACTTGCCCTTCAGGAGCATCGGAGATCAAAACCGCGACTGCCTCCTTCGGCTTCAAGAGCATCAAAGAGAAGAAAAGGGCGATGGCTGATTCATTGGCCTTGGCATAGGCATTACAGATGGCTAGGTCATAGCCGCTGGCGTGGGGAACTCCATAGTGCTCCTGGCCCTCTTCCGCACCGGCACCGTGAGTGGTCTGGAAAGGTCCGGCGTACAGGTTGGTAATCTGTCCCCGGCGGTTGACCAGACAATCAACCTTAAAATTTAATGCCACTGCATCCCCCGCCGCATCGCACTCGGCACGCATGATGTTATTTTCAAAATTACCCAGGCCGGTGCGCCCTTTGTCTCTGTAGAGCTGATTGTGAAATTGATTAATCGTTTCGATTCCTGCCACCCCAGGAAGAACGATTTTGGCCCCTCCCCCGAACCCTACGTGGACATGGGGAGTGATACATCCAATCCCGATTTTCAGGTCGCAAGCCATAAACTCCCGATTGAACCAGAGTTCCACCCCTGTCGGAGTCCTTCCTATCCGGATGATATTCTGAAAAGGATCGTGGTTGTAGACGGCATAATTCTCCACGATCTCTTCTCCCAATTTCTTGCGGGCATTGATCATATCATGGGCTCCGTGAGCGCCCAGCGCCCACAGGAAGCGAATTTGGTCTTTTTTCATTCCGGCCTTATGGAGTGATGCTAAGATATAAGGAGCAACGTCTTTGACCGGGGTCGGACGGGTCATGTCGTCAAAGACGATAACTGCTTGTTTCTTTCCCCTGGCCATTTCCTCAAGGGCAGGCCCGGAGAGAGGGTGATGGATCTTTTCTCTGATTTGCTCTCCGGTGAGGCCGGCCTTCTCGAACCCGGGCGGATTAAGATTGTCTACCTGCCAGTGGTCCGGGAACGTTAATTCCCACTCTTTATTTTCGTACCACAGCCTGGAAGGGATGGAGATTTTTTTCATCCTTTATTATCCGACCAGAATTACGATCACTTTCCTCGGCCCGTGCATTCCTTTGAAGAGGACGCCTTGAATATCACCCGTCATGCTCGGCCCGGTAATAAATATGAATTGGCTGGGGAAGGTTTGGGGGTTGTCGAATACTCGATCCACCACTCGCTCATAGATCGGATTCATCCTCTCCACCGGAACGATGGCGATGTGCAGAATCGGGGCCAGGGACACAAGCCGGGCTTGATCTTTGTTGTGAATGAGGCCGAGAGTTCCGGACTCGGCTACGGCAAAATCGGCTCCGGTGATTCCGGCTTGGACTTCGTTGAAAACCGCATCCCTAAAAGATTCCCGATGCGGAAAATCTTTGGGGGTCATGATGATCACATCATATTTTTTCCCCCATGCCGGCAGGTCCAGCGCGGCTACAACATCATCCGTTGAGACCATCACCTTTTTCAGGCCTTCGGCTCTGGCGATTTCAGCCAGCTTTTCCAAGGCTTCCTGGTTATTCGGCACCCGATAAACGATCCCGGTTTCCTCCACGAGGCGCTCGGTGAATCTATGGATCATCTCTTCTTGGGTCATAGCAAGCTCACTCAAGAGAGGTATTTCCGGTCGCGGGGATACGGATTGCTTCGGAGCGGCTTTCAATTTTTGGAGTATCTCTTCGCGGGCACTGGGTTGTTGCATTTTTTCATTTCTTTCCACCGGTCATGGAAAGTTTTTTCGGCCATGGCCGGTAAGTCTCTGGTGCGGAACCATCCATGGAAAGGTCCCTTCATTTTGCTGATTACCCCCTCATGAGCATCTTTATTAATAAGGGGGCGAACCATGCGGATCCCCAGGTTCCAAAGCCAGGCCCGGGTTACCGCCGAACCCCAGGCTTGGAAAAAACGCTCTTCTGAACCGGAACGTTTTTTCCCTCGCCAATAAGGGTCACCCAGCACGTCTCTGGCCCGGTAATATAGGAACATGCTGGGATGGTTAATCCCTACGGGACACACGCTCTTGCATGCCCCACAAAGGGTGGTGGTCCGGTAGAGGTCCTGGGTCCGGTCCAATCCTAAAAGCAATGGATTGAGGACCTGTCCCATGGGACCGGAATAAGCCCATCCATAAGCATATCCACCGATTTGCCCGTAAACCGGGCAAATGTTCAAACAGGCGGCGCAGCGGATACAGCGCAGGGCATCCCGGGCTTTCAAGTCCTGATAAATCTTGGTCCGGCCGTTATCGATGATGACAATAAAAAGTTCTTCCGGCCCGTCTATTTCGTCTTTCTTCTTGGGACCGCTGTCCATAGATACATAGGCGGTGAGTTTCTGGCCGGTGCAATTCCGGCTCAGGAGCCTGATCAAATGCAGGGCATCCTTTATGGTGGGGACCACCTTTTCCAGGCTCATCACCGATACCTGGATTTTGGGGGAGGATTTGGTGAGGCGGATATTCCCTTCATTTTCCACGTTGATAATCGTTCCGGTGGCGGCAACGGCGATATTGACCCCGGTGATTCCCATCTGCACATGATGAAATTTGTCCCGAAGAAATAAGCGGGCCGCGTAGCCCAACTGGACCGGGTCCAAGGTTGGCTCCTTCAAGTTGGCTTTGGCCATAAAAAGGTCGCGCACTTCTTCCACCGGGACATTGATGGCCGGACCTACGATGTGGAAGGGGGGGCGATGTAATTGCTGAGCAATGAACTCGCCAAGATCGGTTTCCCAGGGTTCTACGCCGTTTTTATGCAAAACTTCATTAAGACCGGTTTCTTCGGTAACCATGGATTTCCCTTTGGTTACATACTTGATCTCCCGTTCCTTGGCCAGATGCAGAATATAGGCATTCGCTTCTTTGGCGTCGCGGGCCCAAAAAACCTTGGCTCCGTTGGCGAGGGCGTTCTTTTCGAATTCTTCCAGAAGTTCCGGCAGCCGGGCCATCGCCTCCTGGCGGATGGCTGCCCCGTAGGCCTGAGCGGCATCAATATCGGGAAAAGTACTGAGGCCAATATCCCGCTTCATATTCAGGACGGGGGGCATTAACTTCAGGAAGGCTCGGGAATGGGAGTTTTGCAATTCCCTTTTAACCGCGGCAGTAAATTGTTCGGTTTGAATTTCCATTATCGTCCTTCCTTTCCGTTGTGGGCCAGAAAGCTGGCTAAGTGCATCGCTTTTTTTCTGGGGTGATTGCGGCTGAGGAATCCCCCGATATTCAGGAGGCAGCCAGGCTCGCCGAGGAGTAAAAGATCGGCGCCGCTGGACAAATAATTTTCCACTTTGTCCTTGACCATGGATTCAGAGATGTCGGGAAAGTTGTTGGCAAACTCGCCCCCAAATCCGCAGCAGGATTCGGCCGCATTCAGGGGAACCAACTGGGTCCCTGGCACATTCCCGATGAGCTTTTTCGGTTGTTCGGAGACCCCCAGGCCACGGAGGATGTGACAGGACTCATGATAGGCAACCTTCCCTGCAAAGGAGGCTCCCACATCTTCTGCCTTCAGGACGTCCACTAAGTATTGCGCAAGTTCAAACATCCGGGGGGCAAGTTCCTCCGCTCGCCGGCGCCATTCCGGTTCATTCTCGAAAAGCTCCGGATAGTGATACTTAACCATGCCAACACAGGAGCCGGAGGGGCTAACTACTTGGTCATCCTCCCCGAAAACTTTGATAAAATGCTTGGCCGCCTTTTGGGCTGCTTGCTGATAGCCGGCATTTATGGCCGGCTGGCCGCAGCAGGTCTGCTCTTCATGATATATGGAGTTGATCCCCAACCGGCGCAGCAGGGTCACGGTGGCTTCACCGATATGGGGCAAGAAGAGATCAACCGTGCAGGGTATGAATAAGGAAACATTTTTCATCGTATGCTCCTTTTTACAGAAGAGGGATAAGCAAATTTGATGGCTTCGTAAAAAGTCCATCTGCGGCGTTGCGCTTCACCTTCGTCGTTGCGGCGTACCTTGTAAGTACGCCTCCCTCCTCAGGTTTTGCGCGCCTTGCATATGGAGCTTTTTACTTTGCCATCCCAATTTTGACTTTTTACGAGACCATCAAATTTTATTGAGGGTTCATGGTTTCATGAGGTCTCAACTTAGCAAAAATAAAAGAAAATGGTCAAGGATAAAAAAAGCGAAGGAAATAGTCAGATAAAAACTTAGGGATTTCTGGTTCCGAGCCATATCAGCGCCGGGCCATAGGCGATTCGAATTCGCAATAAACTTTGCCTTCGGCAACGGCGACGTGAGCTTTAAACCAGCACAAGTTGGTTGGCGGTTCCATTACCTGAGGAGCAGCCTCCTCCAGCGCCTGCAACCGATTCCGGGCCTCGGCCAACCCGACCCGATCCTCCATCAGGCGTAGCCAGGTAAGCGCTTCGCGGAGGTGCTCTTGGGCGAGGTCGATTTCATTCTCCTGGGCTTGGAGGTAGCTCAAAGTGATCAGACCATGAGCGATGCCGGGGCCATACCCTACCTCTCGACTGATGACCAAGGCCTGGTTCATGTGGTCGAGGGCTTGTCTGGCCTCACCAACCTCCCATTGCAAACTCGCCAGGGAATGGTGAGCCCGTGAGGTCATGAGTCGGTCACCGGCAGCCTGGAAGTGAACCAGGGCTTGCTGGTAACAATCCCGGGCTCGATCCTGCTGGCCCACTTGACGCAAAGCGTGGGCCATGCCGTATAGCGTCAGGCCCTGGCCGGGCCGATTCTGTTGCGCCCAATGCAAACTTAGGGCCTGTTCATACCATTCCAGGGCCTGTTGGGGACTTCCCAGGCCGCGGTAGATTTCCGCCAGGTTATGAAGGGCCGTTGCTTCCCCGGCGACATTACCCAGTTGCCGATGCACTTGTAAGGCAGCGCGACCATACTGAAGAGCGGCGCCATTAGGCGCCAATAATCAGTAAGGGAGATTCGGCCAGGTGGCGGGCGACATAATGCAGCAGGTCGAGGGAGTCCTTGTCAGCCCAGTGCAGGTCATCGAAAAAAAGGATCAGGCAATGGGATTGGGATAAAAAGGCCAAGCCTTGAACCACACCCTGGAACAACCGCAGCCGGTTCTCGGCCATCGATGCCACCTCGATATTCCCGGCCAAGGGCGCCAGCTGCGGGGTCAAGCGAGCGAGTTGTTGGAGCCAAACATCCGGCAAGCCCGCCAGGGTGGATTTCCAATCGGCCGTAGAAAGAGGGTCGAGGGCGTCGGCCCACATCATATAGGGAGTACGGGCTTCCGGCTCGTAACAACGCCCGGTCAGCCAGCGGATGGGCATCCTCGATCCGGCTGCTCTGGACATACTTCGGTGCCTAAACTCCTCGACCAGCCGGGTCTTGCCAATTCCAGCCTCGCCCCTGATCAAGATCAGGCCTCCATGGCCCGCCATTGTTTTATCCAACCGCTCTTGAAGAACTGTTACCTCCAGCTCTCGCCCCAGAAAGGGTAGGGCTTGCAGCTGATCTGCTGGCGGTATTGCGGGCATTGCCTTGGGGGAAACGGTTGGGCCGATTGTGGCGGTGATAAGCTGGCGATAGAACGCCTGAGTTTCGGCCGCCGGTTCTTCTCCTAATTCCCGGGCCAGAATGTCGAAGCACTGGCGGTATTGACGGCGTACGCCGTCTCGATCCCCCAGGGCAGCATGGATCTGCATCAGGCAACGGTACGCCCGTTCATTCAGCGGATCCAGGGCTACCAGCCGCCGGGCAAAGATCAAAGCCTCCGGATATTGTTTATGAAGGATGAGCTCATCGATCAACGCCTGGAATAGGCCCAAACCAGCAGCGAGCCTTGGTAAAGACAGACGGCACGGCGAAGGATATGCAGCTCTTTCGGATCGGCCGCGGCCAGATTCAGAAACTCCAGTGCGTCGACCTTAAATCCTGGGTGAGACTGCAAGATAATGGTCCCTTGGGACAGGACCAGGCAATGCTTGGCTAAGGGGGCCAGCGCCCGGCGCAGCGAATAGAGCGCCTGCCGCAGGGGACTTCGATCCACGCGGCGCCTGCGGCGAGCAGGTGGATCCAAGGATGCAAGCCTTTCGAATTCGCCTGAACCTAACCGGTCCAACCAAGGCGCAAGCAGAAGCCCTGGCTGAGGCTTTTCGGAAGCGCTGCCCCGTGTACACCACCCTGTCAAGAACCACCCCGATCGATTTGGAAATCGCGGTGGAAAAGCACCGCCGAATAACCAAAGAAAGGAGGAGGACCTGCTGCAACAAGTGGCCCACCACGCCCAGAGAGTCCATAATGTTAAGGTTATGCCTGAATTGGTGGAGCAGGTCAAAAAGCTCATCCGGGAAGAGTAAATTCGGGCGTTCAACCGCTACCTCCATTCAGCCGATCGCCTGCGGTCGGCTGAACAATCAAGATAAAATATCCTCAAGAATTTCAAGGATTCGAATCCTCACCGCACAGGAGGGCTTTATGAAAACGGATAGCTACCAAAAATTAGCTCAACATTTAGACAGACTACCTGGGGGGTTTCCCCCAAGCGACAGCGGTGCTGAATGGCGCTTGCTCAAAAGGTTGTTCAAACCTGACGAAGCAGAGCTGGCCATACATCTGACCTTGGATCGTGAGGAGGCGAGAGTTATCGCTGGGCGGGCCGGGCTCGATCTCGCCAAAGCAGAACCAAGGCTAAAGGAAATGGCGCGCCAAGGACTCATTTTTTCCATCGAACCTGAGGGCGGCCCGATCCTCTATCAGGCTGTGCCATGGATTGTGGGTATTTATGTTCGCAATGGCTTGGGCCGCTTCATCGATCAAGCCGAAGCGATGGAGATCCTCACCGAGGCTGACCAGGCCAACTTAGTTCTTCAGCCGAGCAATTCAAGGGACGTAACTTTTATGTGCTGCTGCTGCGGCTGCTGCTGCGCGCTTCTGACGCGCCTCAAACTCCATCCAAAGCCGTCGGAGCAGGTGGCCAGTCCCTTTATCGCCAAGGCTGAGCTTGAGACCTGCGAAGGCTGCGGGGTCTGCGCCGACCGCTGCCAGATGGAGGCTGTCACTCTTGGTGACGGGCGAGTGGTCTTGAACTCGGCGCGTTGCCTCGGCTGCGGGTTGTGCGTTTCTACCTGCCCAACCGGCTCGTTAACCCTGGCGCGAAAACCTGCTCAGGAACATATTAAAGTGCCCATCACCATGGACGACACCTGGAGAGAGCTGAGCCAGGTCTGGAAAAACCGCGCATAGAATGATCAATAGCTCTTTATTCTTAGAGAATTCCAGGCCTCGTATTTTAGGGTTAAGCGATCAACTGAGTCGAAGGGGTCACCCATTTGGGTTGGTCAAACAACGGCACGGCATTTTAATTATACGCGGGCCTCGCCGGTAAGCTTTTGGCAGGTACGGGGACGCCGCAAATTACTCGGCGTCCCCGGAGATGATATATAAAATTATTTTTTGAGTCCCACCGGGCATACCTTGAGGCAGAGAGCACAGGCATGTCCTCCTTCCGTAACCCATCCCAGCTCCTTTTTTTTACTCGCCCGGTAAGCACTGCAGGCGGATTTATCGATGTTCCAGTAGTACCACAACCCTCCTGGAAGGAATTGCGCATCCGTAATTCCTTCCAGGCGGCGCTCTGAAAACACTCCCGCCGGACAGCTTTTTATACAAGCATACCCGCATTGATCTGGCTTACAGAGCTCATCTTGTACTGGAATATCTGGCTGCAATGGCGCGTTGGTGATCACTGTCCCCCAACGCTGCCTGGGGCCGAATTGGGGGGTTAGCACCAGGGATTGCGGCCCGAACCTTCCCAGGCCAGCGGCCACCGCCGCGTGTTTTTGAGAAATGTCTCCCATCAATCGTTTGCCGTCCAATGAGTGGGGACCGATGGCTATCGCCTTGTACTTTTCCCGGACCAAGAAGTCCGTGATCTTGAGCAGCAACTGATCCAGAAAGCTGTTGGTGGCGAAATACATCGTATCAAATATTCGGCTGGGAGTAGTTTCCACGGCGGCATCCGAAAGTCTTTTCCCCACTACAATGACTGCCCGGCAATCCGGCAAGATATCCTGGGGTCGGAATCCCGGAGGCGCGGCGGCCAGGGGCTCAGGAGAAGCAACCCCAAAAAGATCCCCGCCCGATTCGATGGTGAACTGCCTATTTTTGTTGGTTAACTCTAAATCGGTTTTCGATTCCTTGCCCATGAAGCCCCCTTTTCTTGTAGATGCTGTTGATTCAGCCCAAAAGAAATTTAATAGTATAGGAATTTCCTTTTTGGACACGGATGTACACAGATTATCAGGATAAACTAAAAAGAAAATAATTATCTGTTGTTATCTGCGTAAATCTGCGTCCTATTAAATTTAATAGCCGGATAGAAGTCGCTACTTCCTCAAGTAGCAAGACCCAGGATTTTCCGCAATAATTAACTTTTTCTATCATATCCCAGGGCGGAACATGGTCAAGAAAATTTTATGACCATGCTATAGCATAAACGGGGCCTATTCCTCCCGCGAAGAAAAGATTAAAGGATCCATCGCAGTGGGGAAGTTAGCCGACCTGACCGTACTGGCTGAGGATTTTACCAGGGTTGATCCCGGCGAAATCAAGGATATCCCCGTCATGGCCACTATGGTCGGCGGTGAATTTTTCTACGAAAAAGAATAAATGGAGGATTGAGTTTCAGGGTCAATCATATCCACCAACTTTATTGGAGGAATAAAAATGGATTTTCTTAATTTACCCAGGGTTAAATTGGCAAATCTGCCAACGCCTTTGCAGGAATTACCCAGATTGACGGAAGCCCTCAACGGCCCCAGAATATACATAAAAAGAGACGACCTGACGGGCCTGGCTCTGGGCGGCAACAAGACAAGAAAGCTTGAGTATCTGATGGGAGATGCAGTCAGGCAGAAGGCAGATTACATTGTAACCGGCGCTGGCTTCCATTCTAATTGGTGTACGCAGACCGCTGCGGCAGCTCGTAAGCTGGGGATGAAGGTCGCTCTCGTCAAATTCGGGCCCAAAGATGGCTACGACCCGGAAGATTATGATGGCAATCATCTCCTTCACTTTTTGAGTGGAGCGGAAATTCAAGTTGTGAGGCCCGAGCATACTCAGAAGGTAGAAGAGGAAACAATGGAGAAATTAAAAGCCGCGGGTCACAGGCCATACCGCATGGTTGACGCGGGATCGATGCCCCTCGGTGTTGCCGGACATGTGAACTGCTTGCTGGAGCTTATGGGACAAATAGTTGATAGGGGACTGAAAGTTGATTATTTAGTACACACTTCTGGTTCCGGAGGAACGCAGGCCGGTCTCATCATAGGTGCTAAGGCCTTCAACACGACAATCAAAGTGATTGGATCGACGACCGGCTCGCGTTCTCGTGAAAATTCGACTGCCAACATAGGCAACCTCATAGGAGAATCCCTGAAATGCCTGGGCTTTGATCTTAAAATTACAGAGGAAGACATTGTGGTCTATGATCAGTACGCTGGAGAGGGGTATGGTTTCATGACCGAAGCCAAGGCGGAGGCGATAAAGATTATGGCCGAGACCGAGGGGATTTTCCTCGATCCGGTGTATACAAGCTCGAGTATGGCATGTTTGATTGACCTATGTAGGAAGGGTTTCTTCAAGCGGGAAGAGGTAGTGGTTTTTCTGCATACTGGCGGAATCGCTGGTTTATTCCCGTACAAAGCCCCGCTGAAAGCCTATGGGTCAGGAAAAGCCTTTCCCTGGACCATACCTCCATGGTCTCCAGCCGCCGCCGAGACTTAAGGGAGACTCATCCGAAACTAATCACCGCCCCCTTCGACGGGGGAGGGAAACTTTAGGGTTACCTTCTAAAGGTTAGAAGGAAATTCTCAGACTGAAAATGGAAGAATTTCATGGGGGGTTTAAATGAAGAAAGAAGATCTCATAAAAATGCGCCAAGATCATGTCGCCAGAGGAGTGAACCAGTTTATTCCGGCGGTGATCACTGAGGCCAAGGGAGTCCTGGTCCGGGATGTGGAAGGAAGAGAATTTCTGGACTTTTCCGGAGGCATCGGCGTGCTCAACGTAGGACACTGCCCCGAAGAGGTCGTAGAGGCCATCCGTGACCAGGCAGGAAAGTATATTCATACCTGCTTCATGGTGCAGATGTATGAGCCCTATATTGCCCTGGCCAAAGAATTGAACGAACTTGTTTCCACAAAGACTTCCATGAAAACCATGTTCGTCAACAGCGGGGCAGAGGCGGTCGAAAATGCGGTCAAGATCGCCAAGTATTTTACCAAGCGGCCGGGTGTCCTTTGTTTCGAGAACGCCTTCCACGGTAGGACGGCCATGACCATGAGTCTGACCAGCAAGGTAAAAAATTATAAATTCGGATTCTGGCCCTTTATGCCCGAAATTTATCGGGCCCCTTACGCCTATTGTTATCGCTGTTCCTATGGCCTGAAATATCCTTCCTGTGGAGTCTACTGTGCGGATTTCATCAGCGAAAAATTTTTTGACCTTTACGCCGCTGCTGAATCTATCGCGGCCATTATCGTCGAGCCTGTGCAAGGGGAGGGCGGGTTCATCGTTCCTCCCCAGGAATACCTGGGGAAGCTGCAGAAGATTTGCCGAGAACATGGAATCGTGCTCATCGTGGATGAGATCCAGACTGGATTTGCTCGGACGGGTAAGATGTTCGTCTACGAACATTCGGGAGTGGAGCCGGATATCGTGGTCACCGCCAAATCGCTGGCGGCCGGGATGCCTCTGGCCGCGGTTACCGGAAAAGCCGCCGTTATGGATGCGGTGGAGAATGCCGGAATCGGGGGGACTTTCGGCGGAAATCCAGTGTGCTGCCGGGCGGGTCTGGCCGTGCTGAAAATCCTGAAAGAAAAGAAATTGGTCGAACGGTCCAACGCCATCGGAAAGAAAGTCATGGAGAAGTTCCGATCTTTCTACGATAAATATCCCTATGTAGGAGATACGCGCGGCCTGGGAGCCATGAACGCCATGGAGATCGTCGTGGATAAGAAAAACCCCAAGCCCAACGGGGATCTGGCTAAGGCTATCGTTAAACGTTGTTATGAAAAAGGGCTGATCATGCTTACTGCCGGAAGTTTCGGCAATGTTATCCGCCACCTGGTTCCCCTGGTGGTTACAGATGAACAGTTGGAGAAAGGCTTAAAGATCCTCGACGAAGCCATGGCCGAACAGCTGGAGTGATTGATTTTCCCCCTGCCTGAACCTTTTGGTGTTCCTTACGCATAGAGTCTCTGCCTTTTCATTTTTCTCAAGGGACTCCCTGAATTTTCTGCGCTGGAAAAAAGTCTTGAAATTGGCCTTCTAATAACTTATCATTACCCAAAGGGATGAACAATTACTTAAGAAGACGAAAAGGAAAGGTGCTTTAAGTTATGGATAGACCTGGTAACGAAGAGGTCTTAACTGTCAAAGAAGCTTCCGGGTACCTCAAAATTGCCGAGAAGACCCTATACCGCTTCATCCGGGAGCAAAATATCCCGGCCTTCAAACTCGGGCGCGAATGGCGATTTAAAAAATCTCTTTTGGATAAATGGATGGAGAAAAGGATTAATCAAAGACAAAAAGAAACGAGAAAATAGAGGGCAGGGGGCGCCAAAGGGGCAACACGGGTAATGAAAATTCAAACCGAAATAAATAATTCCGCACTCAGCATTCCAAATTCCGAACTACCAGCAGGCTGGTGCTGGGTGAAGCTGGGGGTATAAAGAAAGGGATTGTTAAAATTACTTAGCAAAAAGCTTCAATAGAGCTTAGTACTGGCAAAGGAAGAATTGATGACTAAAGACTTCTCCTTTACTGTCCGTGATCTTCCAAGATCGGAAAGGCCTCGTGAAAGGCTTCAAAGATTTGGTCCAGAAGCGCTTTCTGCCCAAGAGCTTTTGGCTCTGGTAATTGGCCGCGGTATTCCTAAAAAATCGGTATTGAACATAGCCCAGGAATTATTGGCAAGGTTTGGCAATATCAAAGCAATAAGCCAGGCAACCATTGAGGAACTCTCCGAAATAAAGGGCATAGGTCTTGCCAAGGCGGCTCAAATCAAAGCATGTTTTGAGCTCGGCAGGAGGGAAGATTTAGAACCAGAGTTCAAAAATTATGATATCAAAGACCCTGAAGCGGTTGTAAAAGCTATCCGTACAAGTATTAAAGATAAAGCCAAAGAGCATTTTAAACTCATCCTCCTTAACCCCCGCAATAAAATCATTGGAATTTCAACTATCTCTATTGGTACGCTCAATGCCAGCTTGGTGCATCCACGAGAGGTATTTAAGGATGCGATCGTGCATAGCGCCGCTTCGGTAGTTTTAGCTCATAACCATCCTTCCGGTGACCCCGAACCTTCGGAAGATGATCTAAAAATAACTAAAAAATTGGTGGATTCTGGAAAAATTTTAGGGATAGAGGTAATAGATCATATCATTATTGGAAAAAATAATTTCTGTAGCTTTAAGGAAAGGGGATTAATTTAAGGCCATGAACAAAATAAGTTACAAACCTTTAGGGGAAAAAGTTGAGACCGATAAAATCTTAGACATGGTTTTTAAAGATTCTTCGGTGAAGCATGGATTGCAGGAATTCTCTAAAGGGATCCTAAAAAGAGCCAGTGCCTTTCAAAAAGAAGACAGCAAGTTTTATGTACGCTGTTTAAAGAGAGGCAAAGACATTTTTATCTATGACAAGAATAAAAAAACAGGTAAACCTGAGGAAATTATTCGTCAACTATGGCTGATAAAATTGACCGAAGAATATAAATACCCCATAGACAGAATTGAAGTTGAGAAATCAGTACAATTTGGCGTAGAAGTTAGAGAGAAATCAGCTGATATCGTTTTGTATAAAGAAGACAAAATCACACCTTACATCATTTTTGAGCTGAAACAGCCTAATGCCAAGAAGGCTGAAGAACAATTAAAATCATATTTAAGTGCAGAAGGTGCGGAGGGTGGAGTTTGGTCAAATGGTGTTCAAAAATTTATTCTCTACCGTCCTTATCCGAAGGAATATATAACCACGCTTTCTGATATCCCAAATGTCAATCAGACTTGGGATGACCTTTTTGAAGAGAAAAGATCCTATGACGAATTACAGGAGAAATTTGACCTGTCTTTTATCATCTCTCGACTTGAAGAAATGGTCTTGGCACAGGCTGGTGTTAATGTATTTGAGGAAGTTTTTAAATTAATCTATGCAAAACTCTATGACGAAGACCAGGCGAAAAATATCAGGACGGAAAAGGAAGTCCATTTTAGGCAGTATAAAGAGCCTAAGAGGACTTATGCCGTAGTCAATGATGAACTTTTTAAAGGCGCCATTAAAGAATGGGAAGATATTTTTAATCCTTTATCGAAAATTGATCTAACTCCAGAACAATTACAGATATGCATCCCTTTCTTAGAACAGGTTAAATTTTTTGGCTCAGGTAGGGAGGAATTGGAAATCGTAGACCGAGCTTTCGAACATTTAATTGCCGAAGTTTCTAAAGGCCAAAAAGGGCAATACTTCACGCCACGTAATGTAATTAAAATGTGTGTCAAAATGCTTAACCCTCAGAAAGATGAGTATGTAATTGACCCAGCCTGCGGTTCCGGTGGATTTTTACTTCATACGATGTATTGGGTTTGGGATACTGATTTAAAATCAGCCTCCCAGGCAGCAAAACAGAAATATGCCAATCGCTATCTTTATGGAATAGATTTTGATGATAATATGCGCCGTATCTCTCAAGCCTTAATGCTTATTGCTGGTGATGGGAGACACAATATTTTTAAACGTAACTCCTTAGACGGCAGAGATTGGATTGGTGAGCATGCCGAGGAAGCAAGATCCCGCTTGAAATCGCTTCTGAGACTTTTTGATAATCCAAAGCAAGATGAAGAGAATAGAAAGACATATCGACATCTTAAGTTTGATATATTAATGACGAATCCTCCCTTTGCAGGAGAGATTACAGATTCTGGCCTTTTGCGTCAATATGAATTTGGTAAAAAGAATGGGAAACTTAAACAAAAAGTAGAACGACACTTACTTTTTATAGAGCGGTCTTTGGATACACTGCGCCCCGATGGGAAAATGGCAATTGTCTTGCCACAAGGAGTTTATAACAACACCAATATGGAATGGCTAAGAGAATGGCTTTTCGAGAAAGCGCGAATCTTAGCCGTAGTCGGATTGGAAGGGAACACTTTCAAACTTCCAGCACCTGCTAAGGGTACAGGAACCAAGACATCGGTTTTGTTTTTACAGAAATGGAAAAAAAATGAAGAGCCTTTGGAGGACTATCCTATTTTTATGGCGGTATCCAAGAAATCGGGCAAAGATACCTCCGGGGAATATATTTTCCTGGACGAAAAAGGACGAAGAATCAAATCCGAAGGGGGTATCTTTGAAACTGAAGGGAAATTAATGCTCGATGACGATTTAGATGAGATTGCCGAAGCGTTTGTGAAGTTTGCGAAAAAAGAGAAATTCGGATGGTGGAGTAAATGATAACCTTTTCAATTATTCAAAAATCTCATCTTGAAAGTGCACATCGACTGGATGCGGAATATTACCAGCCAGAGTATTTAAAAACCGAGGATATATTAGGTAAGTTAAAGACGGCTTTGTTATCCGAAGTTTGTAAAATTACAGACGGCAACCACTCAAAAATAAGTGAAAAATTTTCAGATTCGGGAGTTCGTTATCTAAGGGGTATGGACTTATCAGATTTTTTTATCTCTGATGCGGACCCGGTTTATATTCCCGAAGAGATTTACAAAGTATTAAAACGCTCATATATATTCCAAAACGACGTGCTTGTCTCAATTGTTGGGACAGTAGGTCTGATTAGCATTATTGCAGACCAATATGAAAAATTGACTGGCAACTGCAAGATTGCCATTCTGCATTGCAAAGATATAGATCCTTGGTTTTTAGCCACTTTTCTGGCTTGCCGATATGGTCAAGCACAAATCAAACGAAAGGTAGCTGGAGCCGTACAAACAGGAATAATTTTAAAAGACTTAGCAAATATTTTAATACCTGTTGTCAACGGAGAAAACCAAAAACAGGTTAAAGAAATCATTCAAGAGGCGCATAAAAATCAGGTTTTAAGTAAATCTCTTTATTTTCAAGCTGAAGATTTGCTTTTGAAAGAGCTGGGATTAAAGGATTTCAAACCAACGGAGGAGTTATCCTATATTGTTAATCTCTCGAATGTTAAATCCACACACCGTGTCGATGCCGAATATTTTCAGCCGAAATATGACAAAATTGAAAAAATTCTCAATAGATTTCGACGAGAAAGATTGGAAGATATGAGCTCATTAATTTCTTATGGTACTGTACCAACTAGTCCTTATGTTGAGAAAGAAGGTGTATCCTACATTAAAGGAGAAAACCTCCGAGATTGCTTCATCGACTATACCAAGTTGGTTCGTCTGGAGACGGACTCAACTAAATTATTACCCCCCAAATTTTATCTAAAGGAGGGCGATATTATAATTTCCCAAATGGGAACTGTTGGCCGGACTGGTTTGGTAACGAAACAAGAAGAAGGATGGTTATTCGCTTCTTTTACGATCAGAGTTAGACTGAAAGAGGAAAGTAAAGCCATTTTGAATCCTTTGTTTGCGACTTTGTTTATAGAAAATATCAGCAGGCCTTATTACCTGTTGCGTAGAATTTCTCAAGCCAGTGTAAGGCAAAATACAGATTTACCAACGATAAAAGACTTAAAAGTCCCAATTTTACCCAAACCTACCCAGGATAAAATTGCTGATTTAGTCTGCAAATCTCACCAAGCACGCAAGAAGGCAATAGAACTTTTAGAGAAAGCCAAAAGAGAAGTGGAAGAATTTATTGAGGGCAAAAAACATCAAAGATGAAAACAGAAAATGAATTCTTTAAAGCTAAAAGACCATGGTCGAAAATAAAAGATCAGGTTATTGAAAACCATCTTGTTGGAATTCGTCAAAAGATTTATTATAAGAACTATGCATCATTTACTGGAGCTGAGAAAAGATTGGTCGAACGCATTAATGATGGTTCAATCATCACAAGATTCGACAAAACACCTCAGCCTAAGAATTCTTCCGATGTCGTCTGTCCGCATTTCCTTGAGCTTAAGTGGGCTTACGGGTGTCCCTTTGATTGCAGTTGGTGTTATTTGAAGGGAACATTTAGATTCAGACCTAACGGTAAAGAACCCGTTATTAAAGACTATGGGAAAATTGAATTACATACGAAAGCTTTTTTGGAAGAGGTTAAAGCACCTGAAATATTAAATACCGGTGAAATCGCTGATTCATTAATGCATGAAAACTCTGATGAACCATTTTCTAAATTTATTATTCCTTTATTTGAATCTCAGAGCCTCCATACGGTCTTGTTTTTGACCAAATCTTCGAATGTAAAGAACCTTTTAGAAATTGAACCTCATAACCAAGCAATAATCAGCTTCAGTTTCAATGCCATCCCAGTTGCCAAAAAATGGGAAAAAGCGCCACCTATTTTGAAGAGAATCGAAGCAGCCAAAAAGGTTTACCAAGCAGGTTATGAAGTCCGGGTCAGAATAGATCCAATGGTCCCAATAGACAATTGGAAAGAATCATATAAGGAATTACTAGATTTGTTATTTGAAAATCTCGCCCCGGAAAGAATTACTTTAGGTTCCTTAAGGGGGCTTCAAAGCACTATAAATGGGTGTTCAGATAAGAGCTGGGTCAAGTATTTGACTGAGTCCTCCAATTGGGGCAAAAAAATCGATTTTCAGAAAAGATTTACAATGTATTCTGAAATCATTGAGTATTTAAAATTAAAGTATAAGTATGAAAAGGTTGCTCTGTGTAAAGAGACAATAGAAATGTGGAATAGCCTAAGAATGGATTACGGAAAGATAAAATGTAACTGTGTATTTTAAAGGAGAAAAATTACTTTAGAGGCGATGAAAATAAAACCTAAAAGATATATCGTCTGGTCAACCAATAAAGAGATCGACCTCAGCGATCCCTGGCAGAGGAAATGGTATATCAAACAAGTGTTAACTCATGGTAGGGCAGAGGATATTGCGGAATTGGATTGGGAGGAAATAAGGACACTCCTTCCAGAGATGGACCTGCCTAAAAAAGTGAGAAACCTTTGGGAGAATTACTTCAATGCTCCAAGGTAAAGGGATAATCACAGGTATTCAAAAGAAGGTCTTATCCATCTTTCCTCATTTCCCCGACGCCCAAAAATTTTACCTCACCGGTGGAACTGCCCTTGCAGAATTCTATCTGGGACACAGATTGTCTTATGACCTTGACTTTTTTACCTCCGAAGGTGGCCTGATTTCACCTTTTTCCGAAGCGATGCAAGCAGAGCTTGTAAAAAAAGGATTCACCGCAGATCTGGTGCGTAGATTTGAAACATTCGCCGAGTTTAAATTGAGTAAAGATAAGGATAGAACAACCATTCACCTGGCTTATGATTCCCCCTTTCGGTTTTCTCCGCCAGTCGACACAATCTTGGGAGTTAAAGTAAACGATCATACCGATATCATTGTGGACAAGCTCCTTACCTTTTTTGGTAGAGCGGAGCCGAGAGATGCAGTAGATTTGTTTTTTATATTAAAAAAAGAAGATTTTTGGAAACTATTGGAGTTAGCTCCCCAAAAAGACCCTGGATTTGATTTCTACTGGTTGGCTGTAGCCTTGGAAAAAGTAAGAAGATTTCCGGATGAAATAATTCAGTGGCCGGTGGATATGCTTATTGAGGTAGACGTGCGAGAGCTGAAAAGTAAATTTTCCAGCCTGGCCAGAGAA
>JAHJQK010000189.1 GCA_018819135.1 Pseudomonadota bacterium
ACCTACGGCCACCTTGCACGCTCGCATTCTCGGGCGGGGCATTGACCCCGCCCTCGACCAAAGGGATGCGGCGCCCCTTTGGAAACCCAGCCATTGGTTCCCCGCAGCAAGCTGCGGGGTATCTATAACTTACTAATAAAGCCGTTGAGTCAAGAATTGAGTTCAAGGTTTATAATTGGTTGATTTGGTGGTCTGGTTCATTGGGTTGAAAAAACTGTCGTAGCGTCACAGCGTCTTTGGGCCGTTGGGCTCTAAACATCCAACAAACTGCTCCATCCCAGCGCCAACTGAGTGAGTGGAGGACTCTTTCAAAGGCATTTTGAGCCTTTGGAGATGCCGAAGGACTTTTTTGATATGGGCAGATCCTTGGGATAAACCTTTTACAGGCACATCTCCTGTTAGCACTACCATTTTATCTCTTTCACGCATCCTTTCGATTAGATGAAATACGGCCTCTGACGTCTTGGGTTTCCTTCGCAAAACCCAAATATCATCGATCAAGAGGACATCGAAATCACAGTAGAAGCCATAGAAGGAGTCTGTGTTACCTTTTCGGATACTCCTCAGCAGATCACTGACCAGGTCTTCCACGCCCAATCGACAAACCTTAAAACCCCGGTACAAAGAGAGCTCGATATGAATATTCCTCAAGAGGGTTGTTTTACCGATTCCTGTCGGTCCACACAGATAATAAAAACCTTTCTTGAAAAGGGAACAAGGCTTAGGGTCAGACTTGATTATTGACATTTCAAAACGTTGAGAGTGCCAAAATAAGATGGCGGCTGCGGGGACGTTCTTAACTTATTAACTTTCTTCTTAGAGATTCATCTGCGGAAATTATTCTTTTCCCTTTTTCTACGGACTTCGTCACCCCTGGCCCGCTCAAATTTAGAATCCGTCCCACCTCCACCCCTGAATATCCCATCTCCCTCACCGCCATGCCTTAAAGCGCAGTTTTGGACAGCACTGATTTCAAATGTATTTTGAAAGAAAGTTGAGGATTTTCTCGTATAGGGGGGGAGAGGCAATAATAAATTTTTTAATCCTGTCATAAGTAACATCCAAATACTCATGGGCTAAAATGTTTCGTAATCTTGCAAATGTGGAGAGTTCATTCGCTTCCTTTTCCTCAAATCCTATAAAAAACCCAAAGCTTGATAGAGCCTGCTCATATGTTCTGGGCATTTCCTTCTTCTCCGAAGCCAGAACTACTTTGGCAATGTCAATGGTGGCATTGATAATGTTCTCCGTCCATCTTTCAATATTTCTTCTCTTTACCTTGTCCTGACGATATTCCTCCAAAGTCAATTCTTTGAATCCCTCAATTTCCCGAAACTCACTTTCTAAAAACTGTATCCTTTCCAAGAGCCTCACTTTATCCTCGGGAATTAAAGATGCACTCCTTGAGTAAATTCTCCAGTAGCTTTCTGCAAATTCCATAAAATCTTCCGCCTCCAGTGATTTTGGCAGATATAGATTCCAGTATAATTTCCTATCTTTAATAACAAGAGGAATTCCTGTCTTGAAAACATTTGAAATGAGGGTAGCGGGAGCGTCGTTAAGAACAACAAGGTCGATCTCCCGTTCAACAATCTTGCTTATCTCACGCCAGATTTTGTCTTCCTCTGTCTTATTACTTAAATAAATCCCAATATCTAAATCGGAA
The DNA here is from genome assembly GCA_018819135.1 of Pseudomonadota bacterium. Taxonomy (GTDB): domain Bacteria; phylum Desulfobacterota; class SM23-61; order SM23-61; family SM23-61; genus JAHJQK01. Next base: position 1,667 of record JAHJQK010000189.1, read on the forward strand.
TCCTCACCCTGAGCTCCCCTGACCGAAGAGCCAAAGATAAATGCCAATAGAACATTTTCTTCTTCTTCAAAATATCTTCTTAATTTTTCTACTTTCCCGTTCACCGGTTAACCCCAAAAATAGGCATGCAGAGGCATGCAGGGACGTTCTTAACTTATTAACTTTCTTCTTAAAGATTCATCTGCGGAAATTATTCTTTTCCCTTTTTCTACGGACTTCGTCACCCCTGGCCCCATGCCCGAAATCCGCTGCAATGACGAGGCCGAAATTAGCTGCATGCTCCTGAACCCACTGGCATAACTGATTATTTTTTTCGCCATTCAATCCGGAACTATCCATTACATAAACTTCAAAGAGCTTGTTGAGGGAATAGCCTTCAATAAATCGTCGTTTTATAAGGGTGGGAGCATTATCCTGTACAATGAAAAGGGGATCAATGTTCGATGTAAGTTGGGAACGAATGAAATCTTCATGACTGTCCCTTTCACCAAGCACCGTGACCAACTTTACAGAATTGGCAAAATTGGCAACATGATTGGCAACGGCTAAGACGCCGCCGGCAAAAAGATCATGGGACTGATATTTCAAAGCCAAAACGGGATCTTTAGATGATTTCCCGATTTCGTGGAATGGGGGACGCCCTTAAATAATTCAATATCTCATAGCGTAAGCTGATAGTTATTCTCTTGGGCAATGGTCTCTCCTCTTTGTCTTTGAACGGCATACCCCACCCCCGCAGGGCTCATTCTCAACCTCCTGGCCAATTCGGTCAAGGCAACTCCCAACTCGTGCACCGCCCCGGCATACAGTCAGGCATAAGTAATTAATTATTTTGAATTGTCTGGTCTGCCTTGTCTTTCTCGTTTATTTCGTATATCTCGTCTGTTTCGTCTGTCTGGTCTTTCTCGGCCGCCATTGAGTCATAGCATGATTAAGTCGATGCGTCCTACCGTTGATCGTTTAAAACCCCAATAATAAGCTCAAAGCCGAAAGCTCAAAGGGAAGTGTCCGGCAACAAAATAGAAAACAGTTTTTGGGGATAATCAACAGTAAGTGAAACCGGGGTCGGGCCAAGCTATCTGCTTGATTATTCTGGATTAAAGTTCCAAAAATAGGTGTTTTTAAGCCCTATATCTTCGTTTTTGACCCCAAAATGCACTCCATAAAGCGCTGAGGGCTCTCGAAGCTGATAGCTGTCTCCTGACTCCTTGGCCTTTCTGCCTTTGGCAAGAGCGCCGAGAGCAGACTTTACATGCTCAA
>JAHJQK010000190.1 GCA_018819135.1 Pseudomonadota bacterium
AGGTTGTTTGATTATATCTTCAACCCCGAGTCGGTGGCGATCATCGGAGCATCCCCTCATGATCTGGCCACTCTCGCCCAGATGAGCACGAAAATTACAACCTCATGATCAAAACAGCTTTCACGGCGAAGGGATTCCCCGTTTCTGCAAACCTGGACGCAGCGATAAAAACCCTTTCCCATTTATTCAAATTCAGCCACGGCCGGAGGCAGGAGTAAATGGGTCTGATCACGCCAGGCTTCTCCCTCTCCTCCCCGAAAACAATTGACAGGCCCGTCCTTGCCAGGTAGCCCGATAGAGCCAGCCAAACGACTCCGCAAGGTATTCTGGCATAAAGTGGCACATACTGGTTGGGAAAAGTCGTGAGCTTGAAAAAGAAGGTGTCAGCTATCCATGTCGCCGCGAATAGGCAGGCCAGCACGATTTGTCCGGCGTCGCCGGCCGTATGTTCGCCGGTCAGGTCGCCCCGCCGGTGGTGGGTTTTCTTCTGCTGATTCGGATGAGCCATCTCATTTCCCCTCCCGACTCGTGTTCTTAGAGAAATGCCCGCTAAAGCTTACCGGTGAGCGTCCCACTTTCCTTACCTCCTGGGAACCTTTTTCGATCTATAATAAACTGCTTTCACCCCGAGGGTAACCGATGCTCTGGCACATCCAGGTAACCTATGGTATGGAATTGGCCACCTATTGCCTATGGCCTATAATCCATCGCCTGTTTTTACCGGAACCGCGTAAGGGCCCTCGCTGATGAAGGCCAGGCGCGGAGAAATGTTCTGGGTGGCATATTGATGATGAAAATAAATAACCGCGTTTTGCACCATCTCTTGAACCTTTTTGGCCCGGCTTTTTTTCCTCCCTGGTGGGGTAAGAAATTCATAGCCGCTGACCCCGGGAAGCATCGTGAACTCTTTCTCGGGAATATCGGCAGTACAGTAGATCAGCCTTTCTTCTCCTACCTTTCTTAACACCTTCCCCCAGACTTCCGGCTCCCACTGGTCCTTGGTAAACTTCCATGCGGAGGATTTGAGCAAATCCACGTATCCATCCGCTCCTTGGAGCTTCAAGAGGTGGATCAGGGTTCTATATTCGCTCCCGCCGATCGGCTCTTCATCCCGGTTGTCGGCGGCAATGATCATCACTCCCTTGTCTTTCACGGCCGGAAGGGCGCCCACCGCCGCTTTGGCCACCTGGTAATGGTTCCGGCCCACGTATCCCCCATGGGTGACAACGATATCAAACTCTTCCGGCACCGGGATGGCCACGTAAGTTTTAATCTTACGCACGGCTTCTTCCAAAACTTTTTCCAGCTCTCCCGCGAAAACGCCGGTGAGGCGCATGTCTTTATCCAGAGTTACGGTTATGGTGAAATCCACCCCCACAGCCTTGGCGATGACTGCCGCTTCCTCGTGGCACGGGTTCCCTTCCAGGATCAGGTTGGTGGCCTGGGGAGACTCAAGAAAATCCGGACTATGAAATTTTTGGATGGTCCGCAGATCTACCAAGCCGGGACAAATCGCCTTCCTCCCGCCGGAAGCACCCGCCATGAAGTGGCTCTCCGTTAAGCCAGTGGCGATCTTCAAGTCGGCCTCAGCGAAATTTTTATTTAAGAAAACTGCGGTGCCGCTGGGCGTCTTGCCTACATAAACCAGGTTGGTCCGGGCTTCGCAGTCATGGTCCTGAACGTCATAGGTAGCAACGATCTCTTTGCCCAGCATCTCGACTTTTTCCCGGGGAGTGCTGGCCCGGTGTGTCCCCGTTCCCACGATGATCCGGATATTCTTTTTCCGAACCCCCAGGGCCTGCAGTTTTTGGAGAAGGGGGGGGAGGATGCCGTTTTCCCCCTGGTAAGGAACCGGACGGGTGATGTCCGAAACGGTAATGGCTACCCGCAGTTCATCCGCAGGCTTTCCCTTCCCTTGGACAATTTTCTCCCAACTCAGACCCCCCAAAGGTTCATCGAGGGCCTTGGCGATCTCCTTGGCCGGGTCCGGCAAGGCCTCTGCTTTTTTCATGGTCATTACGACGCAATCCCGCGGCACAGACACGGTGAGCGGCCCGCCGGAAAATTCCACCTTAATTTTTTTCCAACCTTTGATCCTGGTATTTTTTAGGGCAGCCATTAGATCTAATCTCATCTTTTAAACCCCCTATCCACTGCCGCATGCTGATTGGGGAATGCGGAAAAAAATTCATAATCCGAATTCCGCTAATCGGCATTCCGCATTCCGAAATCCGCACTCCGAATTCCTTCTATTCTTGGGGAATCAAATTTAGGTCCCCGCTGAACGCTGCTTCCAGGGTCGGTTTCATCAACCGGTCCACATCTCCTCGCTCCGCTTCCATGGGTGTGGGCATGTTCTGCAGCTTCATCTTCAACTGGGGATCCTTGGCCGCCTGGATCATTCGTTTCAAATGGGCTTTGGACACACCCGCTTCCGCCAGCGTTGCTGGGAAACCCAGGGACTTGGAAAACTGGATCATCCCTTTGGCGACCATCAGGGCCAACGCTCGCCCTTTCTTACCTTCCGTTTTGGCTTTGATAAACCCTCTTTCTTGTAAAATGGCGGCCAAGACGGATAATTGATCCTGGATCCTGGGGGCAAACAGAACCGTGTAATACGGATTCAAAATCGCGCACGCCCGTCCATGGCTTAACACGTCAATCAAAGAAAAGCTTCCCAGATGGGGCCCGCTGGTTCCCCCGATCATGATGGAATATCCTCCCAGGTCAGTGCCCAATCCCAGGCAAAGCCTGGCTTGCCGGTCTCGGGAATTCACCTTCACTTGTGGAAGTCCGTAGACGATCAACCTCAGGCAGGCCCTGGCCACTTCTTTCATTTTGGTATAATAGGGCTGGCCCGTCGCCCCCATGAAAACCTCCCAAGCATGAGCGATGCCATCCAAGCCACCATCCAGCGTGAGGTTCATCGGAGAATCCAGAGTCACCCCGTAATCGAAGACAGCGGCCTGAGGCACGATCGCTTCATCGACGATGAGCTTTTTCTGCCCTGTGACCAAGTCGGTGATGTTGGCATATTTGGTCAAATGGGCACCCGAGCTGGCCGCGGTCTGTACGGCGACGAGGGGGATGAGCAATTGATTCGTTTGTTGCTTTACTGCGGTCACATTGCCCACGCCAAAATAAGGATCAATCGAACTGGCCGTGGAGTCGGAAACTTGCAGGGCATTTTGGGCGTCGGCGGGAGAATAGGTTGCCAGCACATTGGCAGCCTTGGCCGCGTCGAGGGTGCTCCCGCCCCCCACGGCAATGATTGCCTTAGGCCGGCAGCGGGCCACATGGAGGGCCAGCCGGTACAAATCTTCCCGCGGGGCATTCGGCCTGGCGCCGGCAATGGCCTCAAATTCCACCCCTTTTTCTTTCAGGGAATCGCCTACAGGTTTCTGGATTCCAGCCATCCAGGCTTCTCCCAGATCAGCCATAATCACCAGGGCCTTCTTCCCGTACTGGCTGGCCAAACCGCCCACTTTGCCCAGTACCTCGAATCCGAAAGAGTAAGAATTTCCTTTCCAATCGGTCAGCATCTTGCGGGCATTTTCAATGTATCTTTCCATCGCTACCTCCCTCTCAAATTGCAGGTTGACGACTGCGGAGTGCGGAATAAGCTCTTAACGATTCATTCCGCCATCCGCAATCCGCATTCCGAAATTTTTATTTTATTGCTTCTTCCACCAAAGCGATCAATCGCTTGGGCGCGATCGGCTTGGGCAGGTAAAGGTTGGCTCCGACCTCCACTCCCCTCTGTTTGTCCTCTTCGCCGCTTTTCGCCGTCAGCATCATGATCGGTGTCTCGGCGTAGGAATTGATCTGGCGAATTTTCTGGCAGACTTCGAACCCGTTCATTTCCGGCATGATTACATCCAAGATGACCAAGTCAAAATGTTCGCCGGAAATTTTTTCCAGGGCTGCGGGTCCGTTGGGGGATGCGGTCACGGAAAATCCCAAAGGGGACAGGAACTCCTTAATAGCAATCAATACCAGCTCATCATCGTCTACCACTAAGATCTTTTTGGCCATGATTTTTCATTCCTTTTATTCTGGGAATCGCTTCCTCCGATCGAAAATGAGGAAGACTTTTTTAAACCTCCATCTGCTCCCCACCAGCTTCCATCTCTCGGTTTTAAGCCGGTAGAATTACCCGGAAGGTCGTTCCTTCATCAAGCTTGCTCTCCACCTCTATCCGTCCCCCGTGAGCCTCGATGATGCCATAACAAATCGAGAGCCCCAGCCCTGTGCCTTTCCCTACTTGTTTGGTACTGAAAAAGGGCTCAAAAATCTTACCCAGATACTCCTCCGGGATTCCGGACCCTGTATCTTTGAAAGAGATTTCCATATCATTCCATCCGTTGCGCAAAATCAAACCCGTGCTCATGGCCAGTTCCCGCTTGCGATCCACTTTCCCCATAGCATCCCGGGCGTTCGATATGAGGTTGAGAAAAACCTGCTCCAGCTGATGGGCATCCCCCCAGATCTTCGGCAAGTTCGGCGACAAATTTTTTATCAAGCGGATGCCATGATTCAGGAGTTGCTGGCCCGTAATCATAAGGGCATTTTCGATGGGCTCATTGATGTCGATCTGGCGAAAGGCAAATTTGGACTGCCGGGAAAAATCGCGCAGGTGGTTGATGATTTTGGCGATGCGTTCATGGCACCGCTGAATCAGATCCATCCGCTTCTGGTTCTCATCCTCTTTGTCCAAATTCTCCCGCATGACGTGGAGAAAGGTATCTGCGGCCATCAGAGGATTGTTCAGCTCGTGGGCCACCCCGGCGACCAACTCTCCCAGGGCGCGCATCTTCCCGGCTTGGATCAGATGGGCTTGGGTTTTTTGCAACTCTTCTTCCAGCTTTTTCTTCTCGGTTAGGTCTTTAAAAACCCCCAGGGTGCCAATGATCTGACCGGATTCATCCTGCAGCAATGAAGCCGAGGTCAGGATCGGAACCGTTCCGTTTTTTTTCACCACCTTCGTTTCATAGTTCTTGAGAGTGCCTTTTTCCCGCAAGATCCCCATGATCTTCCGCGCTTCGTGCAACCTATTAAGATAAAACTGATGAATAGGAAGTCCTATGATATCCTCCCGGGACTTCCCCACCATCTCTTCAAACGCCCGGTTCAGAAAGGTAATCCGCCCCTTGGGATCCGTAGTCACGATGCCGTCCACCGAACTCTGCACAATGTTTTCCAGGTAATCCTTAGTCTTCCACAACTCTCTTTCCAGAGCCAACTTCTCGGTAATGTCCCGGGCAATCTCCAGGAATCCCAGCGTCTTGCCCGAGGAATCTTTCAGCGCGGTGACGATGGCATGAGCGGTAAAGGTGGTGCCATCCTTGCGAACCCGTTCCAGCTCATATTCGGTCATGCCTTCGGCTTCCACTTTGCGGGAGATCTCTTGAATGATGCCTCGCGACCGGTCGTCTTTGCGGAAGGTTCTCCCGATGCGCATCTCACCCACCACTTCCTCTTTGGTCCACCAAAAGAGGTTCACGGATCCGCTATTATACTCCAGGATAACCCCGTCGGGATTGGTGGCGATAATCGAATACTCCGTCGAGCTTTCCAGCACGCTATTAAGCATGTTGGACAGGTTGCGATATTTTTCTTCTTTTTCCTGAATCTCAATGGTACGAGCCTGGACAATATCCTCCAAGTTTCGCGTATAATTGAGCACCTGATCCGCCATCCGGTTGAAGGACTTGGCCAGGATTCCAATCTCGTCTCCAGTGGTGAGGTTGACCTTTTGGGTCAGGTCTCCGCCGGACATCCTGGCTGTGACCGCGGTCAACTCCAGGAGCGGCCGAGTGAGCACCCGGGAAAGCATGATGGTCAGCAGGATGGCCAAGGCAACGGTGCCTAAGGCCACTAAGGTGATAAAAAACTTGGTGCGGGCCACCCCTCCAAAAACCTCCTCTTCATAGCTGCCCGCGGCGATGATCCAGTCCCAATCCCGAAAATATTGATATTTATTGATCTTCACCCGGGGATGCGTCTCACCCAACTCTATGTTGGCCCAGGGGTAGCGGAGGGTTCCTACCTCATTCTCCTTCAAGAGAGGGGCTTTGCGGATCATCTCTTTAATGTACTCGAATCCCGCCGAGTCCCGGGCCTCCAAGATGCTCTCCCCTTCTTTGGCCGGGTGAACGACCAATCTTCCGGAACTGTCCATGATGAAGGCATACCCGGTCTTTCCGATCTCGATGGATCTGATCGCCGTCTTAAGGGCCACGGCCCTTTGTTCCGGTATCCCTACATAGAGGGCGCCGATTATTTCTCTCCTGGCGTTGGCGATGGGCTCATAGGCAGTAATGTACCAATCGTTCACCACAAAGGCCCGCCCCCGGTAGGTCTCTCCCCGGAGGATGGTTTTGGTGACCTCACTGGAGGCGGGAATGTAGGTTCCTACAGCTCTGGTCCCATCGGCACGCAAAACATTCGTAGAGATGCGGAGGAGCCGATCCCCTGCTATGCGTTGAAAAATAGTACAGGTGCCTCCGGCCAGCTTTTGTACACCGTCTACAATTGTGTAATCTCGGGTGATGGGTTTCCCGCCGATCGACCAGAAAGGCACGCGCATAGGAGTTTTTTCGCCGGTGAATTGGTCCTCGGCCATGAACTGCACGAAACGATCCGATGAAATCGTCACGTATGGCCCATGCTGAAAGAAGGCATAATGAGCAATTTTTAAGTCGGAAGTTAGTTTATGCTGTAAGAGCTCCTGCTGGGCTTTGCACATGGCGTGAATGTTAGTCACGATGTGCGCAAGGTCTGATTCATAAGCCTGCTTTAAATCCTCGGTGAATTTCCCGAGCGCAAGCATGGCTGCCACCCCCAGAGGCACGAGGGCCAAGAGCAGGGTGAAGCTAATCAGTTTGGTGCGGATTTTCCAGTCTTTAAATGGTTTCACAGCATGGCCTTTTTTTGCAATATATCAGACCGAGGGAAAAATCTCAATTTTTTTGCTGACGAAAAAATGAATAAACAAAGGGTCCTCAGCGTCCATCACTTCCGGTTCGCAAACCGGTTTGATGTCGGGAGCGGCCATTTCTTCATGCCACCAGAAATCTCTCCCCGGCTTCACGTCCACCTTGGTGTTGGTGCGGTTGCAGACGATGACGGTTTTGACTGCCGGGCAATTCGCCAGAGCCGCATCGGCGTTGTTCTTCAAGCCGATGACTTTACCGCTGCGAAAGCTGGCATCCGTCGTAATCAGGGCTGTACCTTTGGCATCCAAGATGCGGTCTTTGAGGGCATCGGCACTGAACCCGCCGAAAACAATGCTGTGGATGGCCCCGATTCGGGCGCAGGCCAGCATGGCAATGGGAAGTTCGGGAATCATGGGCATATAAATGGTTACCCGGTCTCCTTTTTTGATGCCTTTCTTCTTCAGGACGTTGGCGAATTTGCAGACCTCCCCGTAAAGCTGCTCATAAGAGTAAGTCTGGCTTTCCCCCGGCTCTCCTTCCCAGATAATAGCTGCTTTGTTCTTCCGGGCCGTTTTCAGGTGGCGGTCTAAACAATTGACCGTAACATTCAGTTTTCCTCCCTGGAACCATTTGATGTAAATATTCTCTTGGAAGCTGTAATCCAGGACCTGCGACCACTTCTGGAACCATTCCAAATTTTGGGCCTGTTCTCCCCAGAAATTTTCTGGATCTTCAATAGACCTCTTATACAACTTTTTGTATTCCTCGAGGCTCTTAATATGGGCCTTGACGCTGAATTCTTTCGGGGGAGGAAATTTTCGGGTTTCCTCCATCATGCTGATAATGGTTCTTTTCTCTTCGGCCATAAGTTACCTCCGATAAGATGTTCGCCCTTAAAATCTATCCGAATCTTACAGAATTTTTTCATGCCAGCAAGTCAAATGCGGCAACCAGTCCAGGTGCTTCATCCTTTTCTCTTCCTTCCAAACCTCTCTTCAAAGATGGGCGCTGTCAGATTATCCACTGGAGCGTAGGAATCGGTCAGAACGAGCGCGAAACGGTTTTGCAGTTTCTGGTCCAGTTCCTTGGGAACAATAACATAGCAATTCCCTTTGTTCTGCGTTTCTACTTCCTTCCAGGGGTGTTCGCGGGTGCTGGCGGCTACGATCATCGTGCTGATCCCCATCTCTTCGAAAGGCGTATCCCCTACCAGAGCCACCTTCCCCCGGCCAAAAACCTCTTCCAGCGTGCGAACGTAAGAAGGCATAAAAAGACCGGCAGAAAAATGGTCAATCACGTTGGCAATCAGCATCCCATCCGGTTTGAGGAGGGAACGGATGATGGCTGAGAACTCCTTGGTTGTCAGGTGATAGGGAATGCTCAGGTCATTAAAGGCGTCTCCGAAGATGAAGTCATATACGCCCCGCTCCGGGAAATTCATCAGAACCCAGCGGGCATCGTCGTTGAAGGAGCGGATGCGGGTGTTGCGGGAAAGGCCCAGGTACTCGTAAGCCAATTTGGTCAAGTGATGATCAATCTCAATAACGTCAATATACGCCTCAGGATATTTCGCCTCGAGATACCGAGGGAATGTATAACCCCCTCCGCCGATGATCAGGGCTCGAAATTTTGGGTTGGCCTTGGCTTTCCAGGCTACCAGATCGGCATAGGTTCTTTCGTATCCGTATTGCAAATAGAGAGGGTCATTAAGGTCCACATAGGAATGGATCAAGTTATCCAGGATCACGGTTTCTAAGGTTTTCTCGTTCTTCTTCGACTTCTTCAGCTCGATGGTGAAATAATCGGTCTCCTTAAAATAATAGGAATTTTCATCCCGCTGCTTGGTGAAGGCCTGGTCATGCATGGTCCAGAGGAAAACAGAGAGGACCGGCAAGAGGATCAGAAATACACGCCGCTTCAGAAAAGCTCCTCCAAAGAAGGGGGACGAAACGATCAGAATCAGGGCTATGAGCAGAAGGATGTTCCGGGTTCCCATCCAGGAGATCAGAAAAAACCCGGTGGCAAAGGTCCCCAGGATAGAACCCAAGGTGGAGAAGGCGTAAATTTTCCCTACGACGTTCCCCGAACGGTCCAGGCGATCCAAAGATAAACGGACTACCACCGGAGAGATCATGCCCAGGATGCAAGCAGGCACGAAAAAGATTACGGTGGTGATGACCAGGATACGCAGCATTAAGGATGTCTGCAAGGGCCAGCTGGCCACGGCATCGGTCAAAGGTGAAATGGAAAGCGCTCCCAAACCCGCCAAAAAAAGTAACCACCCGAGGGTGCGGGGAGTGGGAAAACGATCCGCTAAAATACCCCCCACATAGGCTCCGATACTAATTCCGGCCAGCACCACCCCGATGATGGATGTCCAGGTGTATAACGAAACCCCTACATAGGGGGCCATGATCCTACCCGCTACCAGTTCGATGACCATCGTACAAAAGCTGGCGATAAAAACAACGAAAACTGCTTTGACAACTTCTCGGCGCATTTTTTTCTCCTTGGCTTATCTCTTTCCCAAAAGGCTTCAATTTATCATATTTTTTTAAAAGAAAGTTAAAAAATTCAAATCATGGAGTATGATGGTCACAATGTCTCTGCCCAATCATTCGCAGGCAGGGGAAAAGGGTCTTGCTGCTTTTGAGTCTATGACCAATAACAGGGAGAACAAAAGAAAGGTTATCCCCGTGATCACTCAATCTTTTGCTTCCACATCACTTGGGGCGGGAGACACGTGGAAAGTATATCTGAATGCCTCTGACCCGGATGGAGACATGAAATATATCGTGTGCACCATCGATCAGCCGGGGATAGGAATATACCCGGTCAGCTTCACCAGAGTAAAGCTCCGGGTTATGGAAGAACCACCGCCTTTTTGGCCCAGCGCAGCACCTCCCCGCCGGGTCCGGGAAGAGACTGGACGGCCCGGACGGGAGGGTGAATCTCTCGGGAGCACAAGGCGGTAATCCTTTCCATGGACAGGGCGGGGCTGCCGCCGAGAATGCCCTCTTTTCCTCCGATCCCGCCTTCCTTGGCGGAAGGCCAGCATGGCTCCGGAATTGATCTTTGTCCCGCCGGTGCCCCCTCTTTCATCACCCTCCCGTCCGGGCTCCGTTAATCAAAGTAAATTCATCAACCTATGGAAAAGTGAAGGGGGGCAAGCTTGCAAAAAGGGCTTGACAAAATCTTTCATCGCCATTAAAATCCTAAAACTAAAAGATTATAAAAATATACTTTTATACCTTTTTAGAATATTTAGCCATGAAAGCGAGTCCATTCCAATACCATTCTCGCATTCCTCTCTACATTCAAGTCGAAACCTTGTTGCGGAATAAAATCGAACTTGGAGAAATATCTCCCACAGAGAAGTTGCCTTCAGGAAAAGAGTTAAGCCAAATCTATGGCGTTAGCCAGATCACTATCAAAAAAGCCCTCGCCACTCTATCTGCAGAAGGTTTATTGAAACGCCAGCGCGGAAAAGGGACTTTCATCTCGAGTGGTTTAAATGGATTCCGATCTATTAAGCTTACCGGATCCATGGAGGATCTTATCGCCCATGGCCGTGAGACGAAGGTTAGAATTTTAGAGGTAAAAAAAACAACTGCCAGCGAGCGCGTAGCTAAATTTTTAAAAGTTCCCATAAGGGAGGAAATCCTTCTTTTTCGCCGCTTACGCCAAACCGGAGATAACCCTTTCGCCTATGTAGTCAATTATCTTCCCGCAAAAATAGGCTTGCGGATAACTCCCCAGGACTTGAAGACCAAGACCATGCTTCAGGTCTTAGAAAAAAAATTAAGGCTGCCCCTAGGACCGATCAGACAAAGCATCGAAGCCATGGCCGCCGACGGGGAAATCGCGTCTCATTTGAACATCCATATCCATGACCCCGTCCTCCACGTGGAGACCGAGGTTTTTTTGAAAAGCGGTGAGCCTTTAGAATTAGTGCATACGTTCTACCGGGCTGACCGCTACCGATATACCATCGAGGTAATCCGTAGCCCCCAATCCTCCAGGAGTAATCAAGGGCGGCCGGCAGAAGCGGGGAAAGTTAAAATGGGCTAAACCCTACTTTCGCGGCAACACTTCCAAAGGAGGCTCTATGAGGCAGAGCGAGCATTTTCCTGATTCTGTTACCGTCATTGAGGTGGGTCCACGTGATGGATTCCAAAATGTTAAGGGAGAGATTCCCACGGAAGAGAAAGTAAAGATCATTAACCTTCTTGCCACGTCGGGTTTGAAACGCATCGAGGCCACCTCCTTCACCCACCCGAAATGGATACCCCAACTTAAAGACGCCGCCGAGGTTATCAGGTGCATTAATCGCGGGTCGGATGTTGTCTTTAGCGCCTTAATTCCCAACGAAAAAGGCCTGGATCGAGCCATCGAGAACGGCGTGGAAGAGGTGGTCTTCGTCGTCTCGGCCAGCGATGCTTTAAATCGGGAAAATTTCAACCAGTCCACTGCGGAGTCCCTGGCGGAACTGGCCGCCATCTCGCCGAAAGCCAAAAGAAATGGCGTTCGGCTGCGGGGGGCCATAGCCGCTTCCTTCGGGTGTCCTTTGGAGGGAAGCGTGGCCGTGGAGAGAGTTATCGATGTCGCCAAGGCATTCCAAAAGGCGGAAGTGTGCGAGGTCTCGCTGGCGGACACCACCGGAATGGCTCATCCTTTGCAGGTCAGAGACCTGCTCTGCAGGCTCTTTGCGGAGTTTTCGGATTTGCCTCTGGCGCTGCATTTCCACGACACCCGGAGGATCGGGCTGGTCAATGTCTACTCGGCCTGGCAGATTGGAGCCCGAATCTTCGAGAGTTCCATCGCTGGTCTGGGCGGATGCCCTTATGCCCCCGGGGCCCCGGGAAACGTAGCTACGGAAAGCCTGGTCTACATGTTTCACAGGATAGGTGTGGAGACCGGTGTCGACCTGGAGAGTCTGATGGAATGTTCGCGGATCACCAAGGAGGTTGTCGGCGGTATCGACCCTGACCGATGTCATGGATAGGACAAAGGAGATCACCTATGCAGGCTTTATCGGGAATTCGCATTCTGGATTTAACTCATATGTTGGCAGGACCTTATGGCTCCATGCTGCTGGCCGACCTGGGGGCCGAAGTCATCAAAGTTGAGCCACCCGGCTCAGGGGAGGGGACAAGGCGTTTACTGGAGAATGACCCCAAGCATTCTTTGCATGGAATGGGGGCATATTTTCTGACGCTTTGCCGGAACAAAAAGAGCATAACCCTGGATCTTCAAACGGAGAAAGGAAGGGCCGTCTTCTATGATCTGGCGAGAATTTCCGATGTGGTTTACGACAATTTTCGGCCCGGGGTACTGGATCGGCTGAAGATCAATTACGATACCTTGAAAGACATCAATCCCCGCCTTATCTCTTGCTCCTGCACTGGATTTGGTCTAACTGGACCGGGACGCGACCGGCCGGCTTTCGATCTCGTTGTCCAGGCCATGGGCGGCGGCGTGAGCATAACTGGAGAGCCTGACCGCCCTCCGGTTCGCAGCGGAATTCCCATTGGCGACATGGGCGGAGGTGTTTTCTCAGCTTTCGGGATCTTGGCCGCTCTGGTCAGCCGGGCATGCACAGGAAAAGGGCAGAAAATCGACGTCTCGATGCTGGATGTCCAGGTATCCCTGCTAAACTACATGGCCACGATGTATTTTCTTTCCGGCGAAGTGCCGGGGCCCATCGGCAATGAGCACTTTGTTCATGTCCCTTATGGATCTTTTAAAACCAAGGACATTTACATTATTCTGGCTCTGGTAGGGGATAACTTCTGGAAGCCTTTCGTGGAAATCCTGGGAATCGAAGAATTGAAAGACCCCAAGTATGACAGGCGAGATGGACGCTGGCAAGAGAAGGAGAAAATCGACGCTATCGTCTCACAGGTCCTGGCGACCAGGCCCGGAGATGAATGGTTGCAGCTCTTTGCCGAAAAAGGCATCCCTTCTGGACCTATCAATACATTCGACCGGGCCCTTTCCAATCCCCAGGTGCTTCATCGAAATATGGTAGTCGAAGTAGATCACCCTATCGGCGGAAAGGTAAAACAGCCGGGCAACCCCATCAAGATGTCGGGCACGCCCGGGGAAACTTTTTCCCCCCCGCCGCTTCTTGGTCAGTACACCCGCCAGGTCCTGGAGGAATTGCTGGGTTACCCGAAAGAAAAGATTGAAGAATTGGAAAGGGAAAAGGTTATCTAAATAATCTTAAACCGTAGGAGGATGATTTGAAAAAGACAACGATTTTACGACGCCTACTTGAACGTAAGAGAATCGTGGTGGCCCCCGGCTGCTACAATGCCCTTACCGCGAAAATTATCGAAAAAGCCGGGTTTGACGCAGTCTACCTTTCCGGGTATGGCATCTCCGTTTCGCTGCTGGGCATGCCCGATGTAGGGCTGGCCACCATGACCGAAGTACATACCGTTGCCCGCTATGTGGCCAACGCCGTTTCTATCCCCGTCATCGCCGACTCGGACACAGGTTACGGAAACGCCATCAATGTCATGCGCACGGTGAGAGAATACATCCAGACAGGAGTAGCTGCCATTCACTTGGAGGACCAGATTACTCCCAAACGCTGCGGTCATGTGGCCGGCAAGATGCTTGTGCCAGTGGAAGAAGCCGTGGGAAAGATTATGGCTGCCGATGCGGCTAGGAAAGAGATAGACCCTGATTTCCTGATCATTGCCCGCACGGATGCCCGGGGTGCGGTGGGAGGAGGTCTGGAGGAGGCCATTGCCAGAGCCAATGCCTATACCAAAGCGGGCGCAGATATGGCCTTTGTGGAAGCTCCGCTTTCCGCCGAGGAGTTGCGAAAAATAGTGAAGGAAGTGCAGGCGCCCATACTGTATAACGTCGCTGGAGTCTCGCCCCACCTGCCCATAGAAGAATTGGAAGAAATCGGCGTCTCGCTGGTCATTTATCCTGGCGTTTCTTTGCGAGCCACAGCCAAGGCAGTTTGGGATCTTATCCAGGCCATCAAAACTAAGGGGACCCAGGCAGAAATAGATTTTCAAAATCAGATGAAAGACCATCCTTTGGAAGATTTCCATGCCTTTGCCGGCTTCCCGGAGATTCGCCAGCTAGAAGAGAAGTTCCTGCCCCAAGCGGATGTAATGAGCAAATATGGAGATACTATCGGTTACCAGCCCTGAGGCCAAGGGGGAGAAATATCTGGCGCTTCGCTTTTCCCCGATAGGGGGAAAATAAAAAACCCATTATACAAGGAGGAGAAACGATGAAAAAGAAATGTTTTGTTTTTTTCCTGGCATCATTCCTGGTCCTATGGGCAAGTTTCTCGATGGACCCCACCTCGGCTGCGGCCAAAGAAAAAAAATCCATAACCATCGCGGCCGGAAGACCAGGAGATGTATGGTATGTCTTGTCGCATGCCTTAGCCACTTTTATTAACGAACGTTCTGATAAGCTTAAAGCTGATGTAGTGGCTACAGCAGGAGTGACCGATAATACCAGATTGATTATGGGAAAAACGGAATTCAGAGCAACTCATGTTAATGCGACCATGATTCCTGGTCATAATGTCTGGGGTAAGGGTGAATATTTTCCATTGAAAATCGGGTCATTAGTCCACTTGGCCTCGGTATGGATTACTTTTGACCCCAAAATAAAAACTTTTGCTGACTTAAAAGGGAAAGCGGTGGCCCTTCCCCGCAAGGTAGAAAAAGGTTATACCTGGATTTTTGCGGATCAGCTGAAACAAGCAGGGGTATGGGAGAGTGTCAAGCCAATGCACGGAGGCTTGAGTGCCTTAGTCACCGCACTTCGAGACGGCGCAGCCCATGCCGGTGTCATGATGTTTGACTTTGTGTACCCAAATGAATTTAGACTTGGGTCCTCCTTGGAAGAATTAAAGGCTCGCGCCACGCTCCATTTCATCCAACAAGGAAACGTGGATGCTAATATAGCCATGATTGCCAAAGCTTGCCGTTCTGAGGAATTCGCTGCATTAAATTTGCCAACGCTGGCTTTGGTGGTACCGGCAAAAGCCATGGGACCGACACAGACAGAAGCGATGGCTGTAGTTTCCTGTCCCGTCTATTGGTCTGCGGGTAAGGAAATGCCTAATGACGTGGTTTATGAGATAACCAAAATCCTTTACGAAGCCGCTAAGAAAGGGGAATTTTCGCCCTACCATACAATGGGAAAGGGTGTCACCCCAGATTTTTTAACAACCTCATTCTGGGAAACTGAAAAATTATGTCGGGAAAATTATCATCCTGGTGCGGTGAAGTTTTATGATGAGGTAAGAATCCGTCTAAAAAGCTTCGGGGAAGAATATGCCAAATATCGTAAATAGAATAAAGATTCCCGTTCAGGATTTAAAGGGTAAATGGAACGCAGGAGGAGATTGGTTCCATTTACCCTTTCTCTGCTATCAGGTGGCAGTTGCGGCTGAAATAATCTACAAAGTTAAAATGGGTCTGTAAAAATCCTCTTTAAGGAGAAAACGATGGGAATTAATTCAGATCAAGGGGGGAGAATACAAAAATGGATGGGATATATTCTGGGCGGAATCGCCTTCTTAATGATTTTGTACCATTTCTATTATATTACCCATTTACCTTTTGAACCCTCACAACATGCCATCGTGCATCTCGGCTTTGCCTCCGTGATTATGATCCTCTTTAGACTCCGGCAGCGTTTTCAGGTCACTTATATTTTAATGTTGGCCGCCACCCTATGCGTCAACTTATATTTTTTTACCCATTATGACGAAATACTCTCCAACCCAAGCTACCCTCCCAATATAGCTCTGGTAGCAGGCGCCCTGTCCGCAGTCATCGTTTTTATTTTGACTGTAGAGGTTTTTGGCTGGATTTTTCCTATTCTAACTGCTATCGCTGTTTTATATACCGCCTTTGGTTCCTATCTACCTTCTTTGATCAAAGCCCCACCTGTAGATTTACAACGTTTAATTACCTTGATGAGCGCGGATGTTACCTCTCCATGGGGAGTCTATGGTAGTCTTCTTATCCTTTCTGCAAATTATCTCTTTCTTTTTATTTTTTTTGGTTCCGTATTAGAGGCCTTTGGTGGATTACGGTTCATTATGTCAATAGGATCGCTTGCTGCCTCTAAATTCAGAAGCGGCGCAGCTGCATTATCCGTATTTACAAGTGCTCTTCTGGGTTCCCTTACAGGTAGCACCGTCGCTAATATTACGATAACTGGCTCTTTCACCATTCCCATGATGAAGAAGACAGGATATACTCCCGAACATGCTGCAGCCATAGAAACGGCTGCCTCGAGCGGGGGTCAAATTTTACCTCCAGTCATGGGCGCAACTGTTTTCGTAATGTCAGGATACACGGGAATTCCATATTTCTCCATTGTTAAAGTTTCTTTTATTCCAGCAATCATTTATTTTGCCATTGTTCTTCTCTATGTAGAATTGAACGCCCGGAAGCTCAATATTGCGCCTATGCCTTTACAAAAAATTAATATGAAGAGTTTATTATTTGATGGCCCAGTGTTTATCGTTCCTCTCTTACTTCTTTTGATCCTCTTGATGCAGGGACGTTCCCTCATGTTCACTATTTTCTGGTCATTAATTTGTGTTGTTATTCTTGGCCTTTTATCCGGAACCAGAAAAGGGGCTCGTTTGAACTGGGACAAAATGAAAAATAGGCTTATGGATGGAATTATATCCGGCAGTCAAATCGCTATCGTGTTAGCCCTGATTGGAATCATCGTCGGCACAGTGGAAGTAACCGGATTAGGAATGAGGCTTGGTAAAGTATTGTTACTATTATGTCATGACAATCTTTTTCTACTTCTAATCATTACCGCATTAACATCTATGATATTAGGAGTAGGTGTACCAACTCCCGCCGCCTACATAATATGCGCAACAATTCTCTCTCCCGCCATGATCAAGCTTGGCGTTCCACTTCTCCAAGCTCATCTTTTCCCGTTGTATTACGCTGTATTTGCTCACCTCACTCCGCCCGTGGCGATTGGCCTCATGGTGGCCTGCAAAATGGCCGAGGCTAAATATTGGTCTGCAGCACGAGAAGCATTAAAGGTAGCCTTGGCTTCCTTTCTGTTTCCATTCTTCTTTGTTTATTCTCCAGCTATCTTGCTCGAATTTGAGAGCTTCTCCTCCGGGGTGCAACAATTTTTAGCGATCCTATTGAGCTTTTTTACTGTTTCCATTGCCCTCAATAAATACTGGTCTACAAGACTTAATTTAGCTCAGCATGCCATTTTAATTGGCGCCGCCTTGGCCTCCTTAATTTCTATTTTCGCTGTAAAAAGCTATTACTTTTTAATCATCGGGGGATTGCTGGGCATTGTGGGAATTGCTTTAAATATTCGAATGTCGAAAAAGGGTATGGCTTCTAAAAGTCACATTTTTACTGGGGTTGCTTTGAAATAAAGCTGATCGCTAAAGGAAAAGAGCGAGGAGACAACCATGGGGATGACAATCTCCCAAAAGATATTAGCTGCTCATGCTAATCTTCAATCGGTCAAAAGCGGAGATATCATTTCTGTCCAACTCGATACAATATTAGGTAATGATATCAGCACGTTCATGGCCTTAGAGGAACTGGAAAAAATCGGCAGGCCACCACTCCAAGCGGCGAGGAATATCATTTTGGTTCTAGATCATTTTACGCCCAATAAAGACATTGGCACTGCCGAACAATGTCGGGTTTTGCGGGAATTCGCCCAAGGGGCAGGAATTGAACATTATTTTGAGGGGGGTAGATCTGGCATCGAACATGCACTTCTCCCAGAAGCTGGATTCGTGGTTCCTGGAGATTTGATCGTTGGGGGTGATTCCCATACATGTACTTATGGGGCTTTGGGGGCATTTGCCATGGGTATGGGGAGCACTGACCTGGCTGCCGCCATGGTACTCGGAAAAACTTGGCTTAAAGTTCCCGAAACGATCCGAATTAAATACCATGGAACCTTGGGAGAATGGATTGGTGGCAAGGACTTGATCCTCTATACCATAGGGAAAATCGGAACAGACGGTGCCTTGGGAAAAACTTTGGGTGTGGTTCTTCTCGGGAACATGCCCCTTTAGCCCTCAAGGCTGCCGGAATGGCTTGTATTATAGCTGAAAGTTTTGGTGCTATCTTTTTCCGAAACGCAATCAACCTTGGTCTTCCCGCGATTGAACTCAGAGATGCAAGTAAAAGATTCAACGAAGGAGATATGGTTGAAGTTGACCTTGAAGCTGGAAAAGTCAGAAATATGGCCACCCAAAAAGCTTATCCATTTCCTCCCATGGCGTCGCTAGTTCTCGACATCTTAAAAGCTGGGGGATTGCTCCCCTTTATTGGGAAAACAAACCCCAATAATTCCCCCGCCTCTTACCTTCGTAGCGCCCTATCTTCCTAATTGGGGGTCATTTTTAAAAGTCACCTCAATATTTTCCAAGCCAAACGATGGGTAACTTCAAGAAAAAATGACATCATCATTAAGAATGGAAAAAACGGCAGAGATCATCATTATTGGCGGTGGGATTATTGGGGCCAGCATCGCCTATCACCTGGCCCAAAAGGGAGCCAAAGGAGTGGTGCTTCTGGAAAAGGGCATGCTCGGGGAAGGCTCTACGGCCAAATGCGCCGGTGGCATTCGGGCCCAATTTTCTACGGAGATAAATATTCGCTTTTCTCTGAAAAGCTTAAAATTCTGGAACCGCTTTGAAGAAATCACCGGCGTTGATCTCGGATTTAAAAAGGTAGGGTATCTTTTTTTGGCCACGACGGAGGAGGAGTGGGCAGTTTTCAAGGCGAATGTGGATCTCCAGCATAAACTTGGAATTCCTGTAGAACTGCTTACCCCGCAAGAAATCAAATACCGCTGGCCCTTTTTGAAAGTGGATGACCTGCAAGGAGGAACCTTCTGTACCTGGGAAGGGTACGCCGGGCCTTATGAGGCCATTAGCGGTTTTGCCAAAGGAGCAAGGCGGGGGAGCGTAAAAATCTATGAAGGAACTGAGGTTCTGGGAATTCATCAGAAGAACGGCAAAATCATATCTGTGCGGACGACGAAAGGGGATATTGCTTCCCCTGTCGTCATCAATGCCGCCGGACCTTATGCCGGAGAAGTGGGGAAAATGGCAGGGGTGGAAGTGCCTGTCCTGCCTTACCGCCGGCAGCTCTTTTTCACCGCTCCCTTTCCCTGGATTCCTGACTCCATTCCCTTGGTGATTGATTTTCACCGGGCTTGGTATTTTCGCCGCGAAGGTGCAGGTTTGCTGGTCTCCGGGCCTAAAGATAATTTCCCGTCTTTCAATATCAATGTGGACTACGAGGCCATGGTGGAAGTGGCCGAGAACTCCATCTACCGGGTTCCTCTTATGGAGAAGGCGGAGCTTAATCGTGGCTGGGCAGGTTTTTATGAGATCTCTCCGGACAACCACGCCATCCTGGGTGAGGCACCTGCTTGCCAGGGATTTTTCCTGGCCAATGGCTTCAGCGGCCACGGCTTCCAGCACAGCCCAGCCGTAGGGCAAGTCATGGCTGAATTAATCCTCGGCGAAAAACCATCCATCGACATCTCCTGCCTGTCCGTTGACCGCTTCCGCCAAGGCCACCTAATCCACGAGCCACTGACTGCTTTCAAAGAATAGACTGACGACCCCATTCTCAAAATACATTTTTTTGCGCCTTAAAATAAGGTATTTACCCTATTTTTTTCCAGGAGATTTTTACCGTAATAATTTGCTAATCGTTGAGAGAGGCGGGAAAAAATATACCAGCCGGATGTTCAAAAAGGGGAAGGAGTTTTTCGTCGAGACAACTGGCGCTGAGGGCCAGTTACACACTTATAAAGTGGAGTGGGTCATTGGAACAACCTGGAAGCAGCGCTATGTAACCCGCTTTCCCAACGGTGGCATGCATATCTTGCCCGTAGAATGGAGTGTAACTGCGGAGACCTGGTCTGACTATCATGGGCTTAAAAGTTTCGATTATACCGCATCCAGTTACTGGGCAGCCAAAGGACGCACCTGGCAGGATAAGTGCGGGAGCTGTCACGTGACTGGCCTCTCCTACGATTTTGACCCGAAGACCTACACATATAAAGACACCAACTGGGTTGACAACGGAGCAGGGTGTGAAGCCTGCCATGGCCCGGGAAGCAAGCATTTGGCAGCTCCCTCGGAAGAAGAAAGGCGGATGCATCGGCTGCCATATGCCCCGGACAGCCAAGAGCTCAATCTTAGGGGATATTTCTCTGCACACCTTCAAGGTTGTCTATCCCGGGACATCGGTGGCCGCCGGAGGGTTGGAAAAACAACCCAATTCGTGTAATCTCTGCCACGCAGGATACCAATAACAATCCTGCTCTCGATCATACCGAAAATGACTCTTGCTGAACGGCCCTTCCTCTTCATGCAAAGCCTGCCGCTGAGAGGGAACCACGACTTTGATCCCTTGCGCGTCAACCTTCTGCAACTCCTCCGTATCGGCATACCCCGCATCGGCGCAGGCCACCTTACAGGGCTCCGGCAACACCTCCTGGGCCTGCTCAATCTGCCGGGCAAACTGATTCACATCACTGGTCTCACTCACCGCCTCCGCATGCACAATCAAGCCATGTTTCTCATCCACTACACTCTGTACGTTATAACTCGCATGGCTCCTCTGAATACTATGCATCACCGCACAGTCCGGATCGGTCAGATTGATCGTTTCTCCACCCCTCTCCCGCAAGATTCCTAGAGCCTCCTGAACCTTGCCCTTTAAACGGCTCTCGTTGGCCAACCCTTTGTCCATGGCCACCCAGGACCCCTCTCCCTCTTCTTCCTGGTCGACCCTTTCGCATTCCTCTAACAGCTGCTCAATGCGACCCTCCATCCCGGACATCTGCTGCTCATAATAGGCCCGATCATGCGTTTTCGAGCGCGCCGCATTGGCCCGAACCTTGACCCCATCGACAAACAAAGCATTGCCAGCAATCAGACCCAAATGGATACATAATCCAGCACACTGCTTCAACACCTTCTTGAGCGCCTTCTTGTTCTTGCGCCGATACTCGGCGATGGTCTTGTGGTCTGGGTTTAACCCACCCATAAGCCATATAAAAGCCAAATTCTGATGGGTCTCCCGTTCCAGTTTCCGGGAACTCCTGACCCCATACGAATAACCATAAACCAAAAGTTTCATCATCGCCTTGGGATCATATTCCGAATTCCCCACTTGGTGAGAATCCAATTCGATCCCCAAGGCAGAAAAATCCAATGCCTCCACAAAAGCATCGTAGGCCCGTACCGGATGGTCTGCGGCTACATACTCTTCAATACTCTGGGGGGTAATAACCCCATTTGATAACGGATCCCATATCGATAGGCCATTTTTCTTTCCCCCTTCGTTGTGCCGCATTGTATCATATCGATATGGATTCGATGTAAAATATCTCAACTCGCTACCCCTTCACCCAATTACGACACAGTCTCATTAGGGGGAGAGGATGAAGGTGAGGGGGTTTTATCTTGACGAATTTACAAGGAAGAAATCCTTAGCATTAAAAGTAGGGAGAAAAACATGGTGAAGCTCGAAGATTATGGAAACTATGAAACGGCCTGGTGTCCGGGCTGCGGAAATTTTTCCATCCAAAAGGCCGTAAAAAAGGCTTTGGTTGCGAGCCAGTTGCCGCCCGACCGGGTTCTCTTTGTTTCGGGGATAGGGCAGGCGGCCAAAGCTCCCCATTATCTGAACGTGAACCTCTTCGAGAGGTTTGCATGGCCGCTCCCTGCCAGTGGCCACCGGAGCCAAACTTACCAACCCGGGATTAACCGTTATCGTCGAAAGCGGAGACGGCTGCAATTACGGCGAGGGAGGAAATCACTTTTTGGCGGCCATCCGCCGCAACATAGATGTAACCTTGCTGGTTCACAATAACCAGGTTTATGGGTTGACCAAAGGTCAAGCCAGCCCCACTTCCGAGCCGGGATTCATTACCAAAGCTCAGCCCTCAGGCGTAACCTCTGTTCCTTTCAATCCGGTGGCCGTGGTCATGCGAGCGGGTTTTGTGGCCAGGGCTTTCTCCGGTTGGGAAGATCACCTTTCCGGTTTAATCCAACAAGCCATATCTTACAGGGGTTTCTCGCTCATCGACATCCTGCAACCTTGTGTGTCTTTTAACAAGGTGAATACTTTCAGTTGGTACAAGAAGCGATGCCGCGAATTACCTGTGGATTACGATCCCAAGAACAGGGAAGCTGCCCTGAAAGTCGCCGAAGAATGGGGAGATACAATTTCCATCGGGGTCATCTACCGCCACGACCGGCCTCCTTTAGAAGATAATTTTCCTGTGTTACAAGAAGGGCCGTTAGTGGGGCGACAGGTGGATCGGAATCTTTTGGCTAAGGTCATAGAGAGCTATCGATAGAAGGAGGAAATATCCTCTTTATCATTGCCAATTGATAATATCCTGGCGTATCTGACGCAGGGCCTTAAGAAGAGTGTTATTCTCTTTGCGGCTGCGCACGGCGATGCGGAAAAAGTAGGGGCCGATATGATGGAAGGAACTGCAATCCCGAATCAGGATTCCATGGGGGATCAATTTCTCCCGTAGTTCGACAGCATTCAGATTGAGGGTAGGATGCAGCTGCACTAAGAGATAATTGGCCGTACCGGGATAAGGGATAAACCCGGGGATCGCCCGCAGACCCTGGGTTAAACGGTCGCGCTCCAGGGCGATAAACTTTTTCGTCCGGCTTATGTATTTATTATCCTGTAAACTAACCGTGGCCGCGATCTGACCCAAGGCGTTCACGGTCCAGGGTTCTTTGTTCAGGGAAAAATGACGGAGAGTTTCTGGATTCGAGATAAGGTAACCAATCCTTAAACCGGGCAAAGCAAAAAACTTCGTCAGCGACCTGAGAATGATGAGCCTTGAGGAGGAGACGGTCTCCTTCTTCAAAGATTCCTCTTCGACAAAATCAATGAAGGCCTCATCCAGGATGAACCAGACCTTCTCCCGTTCGGCCTGGGCCAAAATTCTTCGAAGTTCCCCCTTCTCGGTTAAAATCCCCGTGGGATTGTTGGGATTGCCAAGATAGAGGGCATCATACCCCTGGGTTAGGGAGAAGAGGAGACTCTCCACGCTGAGCTCGAATCCGTCTTCTTCTTTTGTCTCCAAGTAATGAATGTTTACGCCGGTCTTTGCCGCTGAAATTTCCAGCGCGTTTTCATACTCGCTGAATGCAGGGGTTACGATCAATGGATGCTTAATGCTCAAAACCCGAGGGAGGGCGTAAATGAATTCCGTGGAGCCGGCCCCGACCAGGATCTGTTCTTCCGCCAGGCCGTGAAATTGCGCCAGAGTTCGTCTTAACTCAGAACACTGAGGATCAGGATAATGAAGAACGGCTGCCAGGCCCTGCTTAAGCTTCCTTTCGGCCTTTTTAGAAAGGCCAAGGGGATTGATGGAAGCACTAAAATCGATCATTGCGGACGGCTTCAAACCAAATCGCTCAGCAATCTCATAAATGTTACCGCCATGGGTTGTGTTCAATGAATACCTCTGCCTCCTTGACCCCTTGGACCCTGTTTAAAAAATTTTAATCATAAAATGCCCGTTATCGCAAACAGAAAAACCCTTCCACGGCCCAGTTGAGCAGAAGAGCAAGTAAGAGCATCCCGAACGAAGAGAGGTATAATATCTTCCAGGCCTCGCGAACGTCTCCGAAGTCGAGGTCTTTTTTCCGGTTGCCGATGAAGGGCTTCGGGCTGGGCTGGCCTCCATAATAATTTAAACCTCCCAGTTGGACCCCGAGAGCTCCGGCCGTGGCCGCCTCCGGCCAAGCGCTGTTCGGGCTTGCATGTTGCCGGCGATCCCGCCTCAAAATCTCCAGGGAATCTCTCCAGGGTTTGCCGAGAAGGAATGCCGCAATAACGACCAGCCCCCCACTGAGCCGCGCCGGGATGAAATTCGCCGCATCATCCATCCTGGCCGAGGCCCAGCCCATGTGCCGAAAGCGTTCGTTCTTATACCCAACCATGGAATCTAAAGTGTTGATGGCTTTGTAAGTCATGGCCCAGGGAGGACCCCCCAGGCCGAGGTAGAAAAGCGGAGCAATAACGCCGTCGGATAAATTCTCAGCAATGGTCTCCACCAAGGCCCGGATGACTTCCGGCTCGCTCAGGTGAGCGGTATCCCTTCCCACTAAAAAAGAAAGCTCCTGCCGGGCGCCGGGAAGATCACCCGCCTCAAGGGCTTTTAAAACTCTTCGCGTTTCCACATGCAAATCTCTCGTCGCCAGGGTAAAGTAGCCCATAAAAATAGATAAAATGAAACTTGCGGCCTGAGAAAAATAACCGGCCCAAGAAATTAAAAAAGTTGTAGCCAGGAAGGTACTCCCTACGACAATGAGAGCCAGCAGGATTCCGAAAATTTTCTGCCTGAGCGGAGATGCGTTGGCTCGCCGGAATAGATTTTCCAAAAAAACGATGAATCGGCCGATCAGGCGCACGGGATGCGGGAATCGTTGCGGATCGCCAAGGATAATATCGAGAAGGTAAGCAGAGATGAGTGTGATGGAGGCCAAAATGTTTTCTCACATCGATTTCAGATCTCAGATTGCCAATTGGAGATGTAAATCTGAAATCTAAAATCTGCAATCTGCAATTATTTTCTCCCGATGATCCGGTAAATTCTCTCCACATCCAGCGCTTCCCGCAGAGCCGCTGCCAGCCCATCATAAACTCTTTCTTTAAAGGCCGTGTATTCAAAATTTTCTGTATTTCCAATCCCGGAAAGGCCTTTTTGCTTTTTCAAAGATTCGATGAATCGGCGTCGATATCGGTCGTTCTCAAAAAGTCCGTGGATGTAAGTTCCCCAAACCATCCCATCTGGCGAAACGGCTCCATCTTCGATTTCTACCTTTTGGTTGAGTCTGGCGATGATTTTAAAGGCCGGCCTGAGATCAGGGCCCGGCGCCGTTTCTCCCATATGAATTTCGTATCCCTGAAGGATTTCTTCTGGAGCACTCGGGAAGCCATTCAAGGCAACGGCCTTCACCTGGTAAGTCCTCTTTTCTTTCATAAGAATGGTTTCCACATCAAGAAGGCCCAGGCCCTTAATTTCTCCCCAGGAAGTCTCCATACCGAGGGGATCGCGGATAGCCTTCCCCAGCATCTGAAACCCGCCGCAGATTCCGATTACCATTTTCCCCGACTGGTATAAATTCAGGATTTCCTCAGCATAGCCTTCTTTTTCCAGGAAAAGAAAATCATCGATGGTATTTTTTGATCCGGGGAGAATCACAACATCCGCATCACCGATTCTCTGGCCGGGTTGGACATACCGGAGATGGACATCCGGCTCATGCTCCAGAGGATCAAAGTCGGTGAAGTTCGATATATGCGGAAGGTAGAGGACAGCAATAATCACTGCTCGCTGCTTATTCCGGGAATACATTTTATCCAAAATTACCCCATCCTCTTCAGGAAGGTAGAGATCTTTGAGGTAGGGGATGACCCCCAGGACGGGTATGCCTGTCTTCCTCTCTAAAAATTCCAGACCGGGTTTCAGGAGGCTTGGGTCACCACGAAATTTATTGATGATGAAACCTTTTATTCTTTTGCGCTCCTCTGCGTCCAATAACTCCAGCGTTCCCACAAGGGAAGCAAAAACTCCGCCCTTGTCAATATCGCCCACCAGGAGCACGGGCGCATCTACTTTTTCCGCCATGCCCATATTGGCGATGTCTCCTTCCCGCAGGTTCACTTCCGCCGGACTACCCGCCCCTTCGATGACGATTACCTGAAATTGCCGGTCCAAACGCCGGTAACTCTCCATGACGGCCCGCAGCGCTTTTTTCTTGAAGCGATGATACTCCCCGGCATTCATGTTGCCGAAGACTTTTCCTTGAATGATGACCTGCGCCCCGATGTCCGTATTGGGCTTGAGAAGGATGGGGTTCATATCTACATGGGGCTGAAGGCCAGCCGCTTCGGCCTGAACCACCTGGGCTCGCCCCATTTCTCCACCCTCCGGGGTAACAAAGGAATTGAGGGCCATATTCTGGGCCTTAAACGGGGCAACTTTAAAATGATCCTGCCTGAATATCCGGCACAAACCGGCAACGATTATGCTCTTGCCCACGAAAGAGCCGGTCCCCTGGATCATTAAAGGTTTGGCAGCCATACGTTCAATTTATTTGGACGCGGATTTTCGCAGATTCCCGCAGATAAAAATACCCGATGAAATAATTAAGAATTCCGAAGACAGAATTTTAACGGAAAACCAATAAAGCTTTTTTCCTGGATTCTGAATTCTGGATCCTGAACTCTATTTTTTAATCCGTGTTTATCTGCGTTCATCTGTGTCCAATAGAAAATTCCTTTATTTCTCAATTATTTGAAAATCTGGGTGCGGGAATCTGCCGGCAAAGAGTCCAGGACTGGTAACGAGGAGTAAAGCGCAGCAAAAAAATTTCTCCATCCATCGTCTGCACTTTAAAATAGTTTTGGCGGGGCGCCCGGGGGTCTTGCTTTTCCTCATACCAGCGATCCACGATTTCCAAGATTTCATAGCGCTTCCCCAGATGCGTGAAAGCCCGGGGAGTCTCCTCTCCCTTGTATCCGGCGTGACATTCCACCTGAATTTCCTCAAAAACCCATTCTTTTTTCATAATTCTTTTTTCTGCCACAGAGGGCACAGAGATCACAGAGACAAAATTCTAAATCAAAGGTATTAAGCTCTAAATAAATATTAATGTTCAAATGAACGCTTGCAAAAAGGTTACCATTTTGAATTGGTTTCGAAATTCGACATTAAGATTTCGGATTTTAAAAGATTATCTCTGTATTCTCTGTGACCTCTGTGGCTAAAAAATCAGAGAATTTTAAAGACGATTCCCACCTTAAGCCAGCCTTCTTTATAAGGCAAGGGGGCAGCATCGCGGACGGTTTGCAGGGAGGCCCGATCCAAAATTTCTGAACCCGAAGACTCTACAATTTCAACCGTTTCCACTTGCCCCTGGGCTTTGAGTTTAAAACGCACTACGGCCTTGCCTTCGATGCCCATTTTTCGGGCTACTCTGGGATAACGCTTAGCAGCCTCGATTTTGCGGATAATCTGTTTAAGGATCTGGTCAATTTCTATTAAGGAAGAATGCATTTTGCTCACTGTTAAATGGCTTCCTTCTCCCATTTTTCCGAAACCGGTTCCCTTTGTCCCCTCTCCTCCAGTTCCTCCTTTTTCCAGCCCGGACGCGTTGAACATCAAAAAAGTTGATCTGGAGGTTTCTCCGGAAGCCCCTTGGGCCATGATATTCCTTTCCCCCGCTGTCGAGCCCTTTAAGACTTCTGCATTTCCGCTCCCTCGGGTCAGTGGCATGACGTTCGCCTGAATCGGTAAGGGTTGTTCGACACTGGTTCTCAAAAATTTATTCTCCGGGGGTAATTCTTCCGTCTCCTTTATCTTTTCTTCCTGTAAGACCGCCAGAGCCGGCTCTTTCTTCTCTTCTTCCTTCTCTTCTTTCTTTTCCTCAGTTTTTTCTACTGTCTTTTCTACTTCCTTTTCTACGGCTTTTTCTACTTTTTTTTCTTTTGCCTTTTCCTCTGTCTTTTCCACCTTAATTATTTTTTTATGCTCTCGGGGTGGAAGAGCTTCCTTTTTCTCTTTCTTCTGCCCTTTCTCCCGCTCCTGGCGATTTTGAGGGAGGGTCTTTTGAGGTTTCTTTTCTTCGATTTTTTCAATCAAGGAGACTGCGATGATACCCCGCGGCGAGAACTTATTGGCCAGGGGGGTCTCCCAGAAAAAAAGGATGAGGAGCAATGCTCCATGAAAGAAAATCGACAGAAAAAAGAAGCGTTTCATAAAAATTTTTTTACCGCAGAGACCGCCGCGGACGCAGAGAAATAAATGCAATCAAGTTAAATCCCCCCAACCCCCCTTTACCCCGCACCTCTGTAAAGATGCGGGGTTTATTAAAGGGGGGCGAGGGGGGATTTTTCACGCCGATGTGGAATTCGCCCCGCGTTCCGCGGGGTCGACTCGGTCATGTGGAGTCACCCTGATAATTTGGGTTCAAGCATTTCCAAAAAGCAATTTCCTATACAATTAAATTAAAAACTAAGCTTTACACCCCCGAAGATAGAAAATCTTGGTGTCCCATATCCCCATACTTCTTCATATTCTCTATTCAGTAGGTTTTCCACCCTACCAAAGGCCTGGATGTTTTTCGAAATATCATAGGAAGCAGCCAGATTGACCAAGGTGTACTCACCTAACTCACCCCTTTTAGGGTAAGGTGTCCAATCATCTCTCTTCCCCACATAGATGACATCGAGGTTAGCATTCCCCTTATTGAGGAAGCGGTAGTTTAGGTTCAGGCTGCCTTTATGCCGTGGTCTTCTCAGAAGCCTCTTTCCCGTTTCTTTGTCCTCGGTGTCGGTATATGTATAGCTTGCCCCTATGGTCAGATCTTCGATAGGACGAACTGAGGCAAACATTTCCACACCTTCAGTCATGGCCTTAGCAATATTGACATATCCTTTAGCCCAATCGAAACCAATAAGATCTTCAAAGTCATTCCGAAAGTAAGTGGCCCCAAGGGTCAGCCTGTCCTTGAAGAAATATTGCTCTATTCCTGCATCCCATCCTTTACTCTTCTCGGGTTTAAGGTTTTCATTGCCTATCGGACCCCATGCAGTGGCCGGGGCATAAAGCTGATAGAGAGAAGGGGCCTTGAAACCTGTACCGTAGGTTGCCTTTATCTTGGTGCCTGTCTTTTTGAAGAGATAAGCAGGGGCGATACGATAAGTAGTTTCACTAACGAAGCGGCTATGGTCATCTACCCTGATGCCCAGGGTAGCGAAGAAGCTCTCATAAAGCGCTATTTTATCCTGGATGTAACCCCCCTTTGTAGTAGCACTTTTTTCGGGGAAGAGACTTTCGCCAGGTCCCCATGCAGTCTCCCACGAATATTCCGACTTACCTCTCTCTTCCTCATAGTCCACCCCTATGGTTAGGGTATTGGTCTTGTGGAGATAGAGATTATGCTGCCAGTCAACCTTCCACATCCTGCCATCATAGAAACCTCTTGATGAATCATAGGGACGCTGGGCATCTTTATCGTCGCGGTAATCTCTATCGTGGTTACTTAGAGAAAAGCCCAATTTTTGCTCCCACAAGCCATTAAAAAGGAGAAGACTACCCTGATTTCTGAGAAAAAGCTGCCTCGAGTCCGAAACATAGTTGGGGTCGTCTTTATCTCTGCCTCCTCCCTGATCGAGGTCAGTCTTGACATCAATGTACCTCACAATAAAGTCAATATCGAGGTACTCCGTAGGTGTAAACCCGAGCCTTGCAGAGAAGGAGGTGTTTTTGTGGCCGTCTTTTTCAGTGTTTCCATACTTCTCATGGGCAGCGGAGAAGCCCTGGGTATCCAGCCGGGAAATGCCCAATGAGTAATTGACCCACTTTGTTCCGCCACTAAGGCCGGCCGCTTCCCTGAAGGTATTGTAAGTTCCTCCCTCGAAGGAGGCAAAGAATTTTGGTTTCCCCTCCCCCTTTTTTGTGATAATGTTTATCACACCCCCAATTGCATCAGAACCGTAAAGTGTACTCTGGGGCCCCCGGATAATCTCAATCCTCTCGATATTGTCTACAGTGAGTTTGGAAAGATCGTAGGAGCGACCTGGAGACATTGGGTCGTTCATTTCAACCCCATCAATCATGAACAGGGTGTGCTCGGAGTTAGTTCCTCTAATGTAGATACTGGTTAATCGACCAGGTCCTCCTGTTTGAGAAATGTCCAGCCCGGGAACGCCCTTTAAAACCTCTAGAACCGTTTTGGCCTCCTTATTTTCTATCTCTCTTTCTGTAATTACCGTAACCGAGCTTGCCACCTCCTTTACCGGCTCCTCTATTCGACTGGCAGTGACAACAATCTCCCCTAATATAACAGTCTTTTCTTCTCTTCTCTCTTCGGCCCAAATGTGATTGGTCGTTAATAAAATCAGCATCGCCATTAAAGCCAAGATTTTCTTTTCCATTTTTTTCTCCTCCCTCGAGAATACTTTCCAGGATAGGCAATCGCCCGGGCTCCTCCTTATTTAAGAGATTACCGTTGCGGGGCAGCGAAAGGAATTTCACCTTCACTTCCTTTGCCTATCCGGTAAGTTGTTGAATTAATTTTTCCCCTTTCCATTGTTTTTATAAGACAGAATCAAAGGCTAAATTATTAATAGAACTTTTCACCTCCTTTTTGCCGCGATTTATTCTGTAGTATCTGATTAATATTCAATTCCTTTTCTCCTTTTTTGCTCCTATATCATAGATATGCTTTATTTTCTTTATCCAACTAACCAAATCTGCTTTATCAATTATTATAGGCTAAGGGCAATGGGTTTTTAATTTGAAATCATATTCTCTATTGACCATTACCCATCACCCATTACCTCTGTCTCCTGTGAGTTTCGTTCCCTTCACAGTTGCGGGGCAGCGGTGGATTTACACCACCTTCCCTTGAACCTTCCAGATTTCCGGGTGGAATGTACCCACCCCGCTTTCTCAACCGAGTTTTAATATGGGACCTATCGATCCCGGTTA
>JAHJQK010000020.1 GCA_018819135.1 Pseudomonadota bacterium
ACAATAACATTTATTACATATAGGATTAAACCATGAAAAAAAGAGGATGTCAAGCTTTTTTTAAGAAAAACTTAAAACATCCTCTAATATATTGACTTCAAAAGGGATTTTAACCCCTATTTCTTATGGCGGAATTTGAGGTCTCGCCCATCTCCCTTCCTTAAAAAGCCGTTCGTTATATCTCCAGCCCTAACATCCTGGCTGGATTGGTTGCAACCATCATCCGGACATCTTCATCGGAGATCCCAAGGTCCAACATATCCTTAATATAGATTCCCATCTGTTGGACAGGGACTGGGTTCAACCACTGGCCGGAGTCGGTCGACATGATAAGGTGTTTCGCACCGATCGTACGGATGGCATCCGCGATCATCTTCTGCGTGATCGGATAGGCCACCTGGCGGGTCACATCATTAAAGACATGCTCCAGAAACATGGCTCCGTTGTCCAGACACCATTTCATATCCTCATTGGAGTAGTTTAAAAAGCTGGCCAGGGGATGAGTGACAATGATCTTCTTTATCCCGCTTTTGGCTGCCTCCTTGATGACCATCTTGGCCTCCTGGAGGGTGATATGCCCTGTTCCAAGGGCCACGTCATATTCTGCGATTTTCTTAAAAATGGGATAGAGCTCCTCTTTCAAACTTCCATCCTCGTTCAAGAGATAGATGCCTTTCATGTCCGCCTTGATGGCTTTGGCAAGAGTGGGGACATGGTCTTTCTGGGCCACGTGGTGGCTGGCATGGATCGTTGGCATCCAGACCTCTTTGGCCCCCATCTTGAGGGCCACTTCTACCGCCTCGAGATTCAAACCCCCGACGGGAAGATTTAGGGCGATTGCGCCGAAGACTGGAAAATCTGCCTGCTGGCTTGCAATCTCAGCTCGGTCTGCCGTGATGACGACATGACTCTTGATCAGGATGGCGCGCATGCCCTCCTGCTTGGCCATTAAAGCTAATTCGACATCATTCAGAATTCGCGGAAAGATATCGGGAGCGGAGTGGATGTGCACATCAATCGACCCTTCCAACAACTTCCGCACGCGTTTCTCAAAACGTAACATCATTGCCTCCTTATTTCTTCGGTGCTTCCTTCACCAGTTCTTGGTCGATTTCCGAGATGGTCTTGGCCTCTTTTTGTATGTGCTTCATGACTTCATCACCATGAAGGTAATAAACTTCATCGCCTGGTTTTTCGATCATTTCGTTAAAAGCCTTATCCTCTGCGGTCTTCTTGGTCGCCTCCCTCAGCTTCTCCCATTCATGGGTGTGAGGATCAGCCCCTGCTCCCGATGGAAACCGTGTGATGTGAATGCGAAACTCTGTTGCGGGAGGGATGTCAACGATGACCTCGGCCTGGGTTGAATGGCTGTGGGTGTCCGAGATGTATTGCCATGTATACGTTTCGAATTTGTCGTAGAAGTACTTCATGCCGATTTCCTTTTTCTAACCTTTAGCAAAACCAGTCTGGGATCTCAACTCCTTCTCCGGTCCCGGGGGTGCATAGACGACCACATATCGGAGCGGTTCATTCCCTGTACACTCCACGGTATGCGGCATTCTGATTGGAGCAAATACCGCATCTCCGGGTTTGATATGATGCGTTTCTCCTCCCATGCGGATGATCCCGGTCCCGCTCAGGATGTACCAACAATGTTCGACATCATGAGCATGCTCCTTCCCCTTATATCCAGGAGCCATTTCATTGACGAGTAAAGAAAAGTGCTTGGCCCCTGACATCTCCTCATCAATCATGATACTAAACGTTCCTCCCCCTCCCGGGACTGGAAGTTTTCCTTTGACGCCTTCTGACTCATTGACCACATAACGTTTCATCCTTCCCTCCATGCCAAGAAATAAATCTCAAATCCCCCCAACCCCCCTTTTCTAAAGGGGGGAGAGGGGGGATTATCGGTCTTTATCGCTTACTCTCCTCAGGAGGAGATTTGATGATGACGGCTTTCATCGGCCTGTCTTTTAAAATGTTAATGGTTGCATGGTCCGTATTTGCAGGGATGAAAACAAATGATCCCGCACGGATCGGCTTATCGCCGTCCTCCGTGCGAGAAATTCCCTCCCCTTCAAGAACAAAGATCACCTCTTCCTGGTCAGGATGTTTGTGCAACTTATGTTCGGTTCCTGGGGCATATTCCGTGATGTTAATCTTAAGATATTTTGTCCCCACATTTTCGGGACCAAAGATGTTCTTCGTCCTTCCCCAGTCCACTGGAACATATTCCCTTTCGTCTTCTTTGACTCCGGTTCTGCCCATAGATACTTCTCCCTTCATCCGCTTTCATGCTTCTTTCGATTAATCACCGTTATAGCAGCCAGCACGGCGATTCCGAGTATGTCCGAGAAAATATCTGGTATAAATAAGCACAAAGATGCAAATCCCAATAGTATCCTCTCCAATACATTGGCTCTCTTCATCCAGTAGCCTTGCATCATCCCTGCGTAAGCGATGGTTCCAATTGCGGAACTCACTATTGTTTCTATCACTTGGGGCAGGGGACCATTTAATAAAATAGGAGTGTAAACAAAGAGAAAGGGAGCAATAAAAAGAGGCGAAGCCAACCGAACCGCAGCAAGTCCTGCCTTAGAGGGATTGCAGCGCGCTATGGCCGAGGCGGCAAAAGCTACCAAAGCAACTGGTGGAGTAACCCCTCCAATTTCACATAACCAAAAGACAACTAAGTGGGCCGTTAATAGAGGGACTTCTAATTCCACGAGTGCGGGTACGGCAAGTACTGAGAGAAGGATGTAGGTAGCAGTAATGGTCACCCCCATCCCAATAATATAGCCACCAACCGCAGTCAGTAGAATGGTTAAGGGCAGAATCCCTCCTGATAAGGAAAGAACAATGGAAGAAAATTTAATTCCCAAACCCGTCATCACAACAACGCCAATGATAATTCCAATCACCCCAGCCGTTGCCCCGACAATTAATGAGTTTCTTGCGCCGGTAACTAAAGCATCGAATATTTGTCGGAAATTCATACGAGTTTCTTTCTTTATATAACTTAACAGGATGGAGGAGATAATGGCGACGAAGGCAGCTTTCTGTGGAGAGAAACCGGCAATTAAAACACCAAGTAAAATAGGTATAGGAAGAAGAAGGTATCCTCTTTGTAGGATTACAGTTTTTAACTTCGGCAATTTCTCCTTTGGCAATCCTTTCAGTCCATTTCTTGCAGCGATGAAGTGGACCATCATCCCTACCCCTAAAAAGTAGAGAATTGCCGGTATAGCAGCTATTTTCACAATGTCGAGGTAAGGCGTATCTGTGAACGCGGCGATCAAGAATGCGGCCGAACCCATAATGGGTGGCATGAATTGTCCACCCGTTGATGCTGCTGCCTCAATGGCCGCAGCGACATGAGGTTTATAACCTGTTTTTATCATCATGGGAATGGTATAAGACCCTGTGGCGACAGCATTGGCAGCCGAAGACCCGGTGATCATTCCGATTATTCCGCTGGAAACGATAGCCACCTTCGCCGGTCCTCCCCTCGACCCGCCCGCGATCGAAAGAGAAACCTGCTCTATGGCGGGTCCTGCACCTGCAGCCTGAAGAAAAGAAGCAAATATGATAAAAGGGAATATATATGTAGCATATGTGTCAGTGACGATTCCGTATATACCCCCCATGCCAACACCCAGGAATTCCACAATCCTGGTGATTGAATAGCCATAATGACCCAATATTCCGGGTACATATGGGCCGAAATAAGCGTATAGCAAGAAGATTGCAGCTAGGGTCGTAAGTACATTTCCTACCACGCGCCTTGCCATCTCAAAGGAGAGACATATCAGTATTGCCCCCATGATAATATCTAATTGATTAGGATTTCCTATACGGTAAGCATAGGAAGGATACTCCACAATCCAATAGCCTATTGTGATTACGGTAAGCAAGCATAATATCCAACTGAGAAGAGGCACCCTTTCACTGGCCGAACCTTTCCTTGAAGGATAGAGTATGAAACAAAGCAACATGGTAAAAAGAAGATACCCGCCTCGATGAAGTTCCACACCTCGCCGAAGTCCAAAGGTGATGTAGCCAAAACCACTTGTGTAAATAAAAACCAAGGAGAATAGAGCAGCAATGAGAGTGGCCATCAAGGCTGTTTTCCCTCTCAAACTTATCATTCTGCCTTCGATTTTTTCAACCACAGTATTATTCATTGAATGGCTTTCCTTCATTAATCATCACGCCGCCCAAAAGGAGTAATGGAAGGCACTGTCCAAAACCCCAGACTGAATTTCCATACTAACGCAAATAGGACAGTGCCTTTTTAAGTTTTACATCCCAGGTGGAATCAACTCCGGGGGAATGCTCTCGCCTTTCTCTCTCCAGAATTTTACAGCTCCGGGATGGAGAGGAATTTCCATCGATTTCATAGCATCAAAGGAAGGGCTCAACGGCTTCAGCTGCGTATGAATCGCATGAATAGATTTGGTATTCTTCGGATCAAAAGCAACCTTCAGAATTTGGTAAACCCGTTCGGGGTCGGTTTCCTTATGAGCTACCCAGTATACCTGAAAAGCGATGCATGGATATTCTTTCTGCCAGGTCTTATAAATTCCTGCCGGCATGATGGTCTTTTTATATGGGGGAAACTTTGCAAGTACCTTTTTAATCTCATCATCGGAAAGTTCGATCAACCGAATCTTTTTCAGGGCCTCCACTGTTACTATAGCAGGCATCGGTGCACTACTTAAACCAACGACATCGATATGACCATCTATCAATCCCCGGCCACAGGCATCAAATGTTAAAGGCTCTGCCTTCACTTGATCCCATAAATCAAGAGCTCTCAGGATATTCTCTGAGTTGACAGCGGCCCCACTTCCTGCAGCCCCAATGCAAATTCTTTTCTCTTTAAGATCGGCCATCTTTTTTACATCACTGCCCTCCAGCACAACGAAGTGATGCCAGCTTTCATAGACTCCGCAAAGCATTCGAAAATCCTTAAACGGGCCCTCGTCCTTAAAGAGACCAACCCCGTTCCAGTTATCATAAGCCGTCAATGAATGGGTCAACCATGTATCGAGCTCATGTTTTCTCGCTATCCGGTTATTATCAGCAGACCCTCCAGTACCAACAGGTGTTACGTTAATACCCTTAATCTGTTTATTCAAGAGGGCAGATAATCCTCCAGCAATGACGAACCAGGATCCTCCGGGGCTACTGCCACCGAATCTGATAAATTCTCGTTTGGCCTCAACAGTACTGACCATAACTCCTGTGGTGAGTGAACAGACAAACAAAAAGGTGATGATCACCCACAAAATGTTATGAAGTAGACGTCGTCTTTCCATATTGTTCCTCCTCCTTTCTCAATTGGATTGATCTAAGATGAATTTTAATTTACCTCAAATTTGACAGATTCACCTCCCTTCTTTCGTCAATTTTGGCCGCCACGGGAAATAGGATGGATAGCCCATACGTTTGGTAAAACCCTGTCGTCATATGGCCCATTTAATTTTCGTTGAGCGGCCATTCCTTCGCCTCTTGAGCCTTCAATATGAATAAAATTGTTTGGCTTTTTCAAGATATCCATCAAGGCCTCCAAGGCATGTAAAAATATTTTTGCCTTTTTCTTTTCGCTTCTTATACCAAAACCATAATCCTACTGGGAATGGAACGTAAAGCAATTTCTTAAATAGATAATAAATCGCAGGGGGTATGGTTAAAATTAGAAGAGCGAAATATTTGAAGTCTCTTAACCCAAAGAATGCCATAAATAGTATCAGGCTTAGAGAAGTAGAGATTAAGTATCCAAGAATATTGAAAGTGAGGATGTAAATGCAAATGATGATAGAGACACAAATGATTCTAAAGATGTTACTTTTTTTTGGGATGTCCATTGTTTCACCAGAAGGTCCTGATGTGAAAATCAGGGATCCTGAACCCCCAGTAAATTTGACACTTTCCTGCTTTTTTCCTTGTCCCAACATTCGAAAGATTGCTCTCGTCTCGTTTCGCTATCAGCTGAACAATACCAACTACTGTTAGGCCTGTCAAATTTTTTTGCAATTTCTCACTTGAAATGAAACTCCAGATTGCGATAACCTAACCAAGGCACTCTTTCGTCAACCCCTTTCTCTTGAAGTCGCTGGTTCAAGTTGCTGAAAAGGGGACGAAGGATATCCTCATGTCGGTGACCGTAGAAGGTAACGTGCACGGTTCTTCCTTTTGCTTTCACAAAAGTCTGCTCCCTCAAAAATTCCTTTAGGATCCCCTTAAGCTCCCTCGAAGCAAATTCTCCTCCTATGTCTTTGCGGAGGGAACTTAGGATGTTACAGGCTATCAGTTTTGTCCCCAAGGACATTGTCGCCTGGTTTAGCTCTGTCGAGGGGAGTTTGCCAAACCCGAGGAACTCTATCTCTTTAAACAGATACTCAATTCGCCACCTGTGGTCGTATTCGTCTATGAGCGTTTCTTCGG
The DNA here is from genome assembly GCA_018819135.1 of Pseudomonadota bacterium. Classification (GTDB taxonomy): domain Bacteria; phylum Desulfobacterota; class SM23-61; order SM23-61; family SM23-61; genus JAHJQK01. The sequence goes on from JAHJQK010000020.1 coordinate 6,454, forward strand.
TTGATGTCCAGTCGTTTGTCAAATACCCGTAGTACTTCTCTTCTTCATCTTCCTCAAAACGAATGACGATGAGCTTCGCCTTGCCCTCATAGTTTCGTAGGTCAGTCGTCTTGAAGGCAACCTGTCTGCCATCGGCCATCATCCGAAACTCAGAAACGGGAATATCTCTCATCTCCTCTATCCTGTTCTGGTGCATCTTCATGGTGGTCACATACTTTAGATTCATGTATTTGTCCAGATAATCGAGGAGCGCTCCAACAGAGAACCATCGATCCCAGATTACCTTCTTCAAGCGTCCTTCCCCTACAATCTCCATTGTCCTCTCAAGAAGGGCAATCCCAACATCTATGGCTTTATGGCTTTCAGTCCGGGGTACTTGACCCTCAGGAAAATCGGGTTTTTGGTCTCCTGGTCCTGGACTGCAAAAACATTTAATCCGGGAAGGACGATATTTCTTGTTGGATGCTTTGTCTTCCCTATTTTCTTCTTCCCAAAGTAACCAAGAAACTTTCCATCAAGGTTTATCACCCTCCCTATGTTCAACTTTGTCTCGACAAACTTCTTGGTGATTTTCGATAGGAATTTCATCGATTTCCCCTTTTCATTATTTCATCAGCTCCGGTTCTCAGCCGATGAGATGGAGATTAGGCAATGAGTCTCTCAAGCGATGTAAAGTTTGAGCGATCCGGTTTCAACGTCCTGTCTTCAACCTGTTTACCCAGCCTTAGAACCGCTGCATTGCAGGGGGTCGTGATCTTAGCCTTTTCTCCTTTCTTCACGACCAACCCATTCATAAAATCGATTTCGCTTTGGCGCCCCTTCATTAAATCCTGAAGGGTGGAATTACGTGCACTCTTACCCACATGGGAGAGTAAGGTGGTCAGGTGATTTTTAAGAACATCGTCTGAAGAGCCCACAAAGTCCTCAGGTTTTAAGCCAAAGATGGGTTCCACTTTATATCCTAATGCGCTTCCAACCTCTAAGCACTCCTTGCCCAGTTTGACGCAGAATTCTAAAATTTTTGGATCCTGTACCATCTCCCATTCCAGCATCCCGAGGATTCCCGAGATCCCTTGGGTCATGGAGTTGACCGTGAGCTTCGTCCACTTGGCTCCCCATATGTTGGAGGTCAACTGGGTTTGTCCGACGGCACCGAGGATCTGAGCGATTTCTTCCAGGCGGGAGGTGAATCTACCATGGAGTTCACCCAAAGCAAACCATGTCCGGCTATGGTCGGTATTACGCTTTATGCGCCCGGGTTCATACATTTCAGCGGAGAGCTCGATGGCACTGGCAACGTCTCGTTGGTAACCGATGATGGGGGCAATCCATTCGTCATTAAGGCTGTTTTGAATAGAGACCAGAACTCCATCGGGTTTTAGATGGGGTTTGATATAATGGACGATCCAGACCGTATCATAGGACTTGGCCGTTAAAAAGACAATTTCAAACAAGTCGCGATATGGATCAAGCTCGCCAAGGTGAAGAGCCCGAACCGGTATTTGAGCTTCTTCTCCCTGGATGGTAATGTGCAACCCCAAGGACTTCATCGCCTCTACATGGGCTGGCCATTGGTCTATGAGCACTACATCATGGCCTGCCCTCGTGAGGTCCGCTCCCACACAGCTCCCGATAGCACCCGTAGATAAAACGGCAATTATTTTGCTCATCGTTCTTATGAATGCCCTAAATTTAATAGGACGCAGATAACCGCAGAAACAAAAAAGACGCTATGCGCATAGCGCTAAGCGCTAAGCGACTTTCTGTGTACATCCTCGTCCAAAAAGGAATTTCCCCTCCAATTAAATTACTTGAAAACCAGATCTGCCTGCTCCTATTCTTGGTAGCGAATAAGTAGGCAGGTTGGATTTCACAAATTCCCTTTTTAGATCTTCAAATGCCCTCTTATGATTATTTTGAATAGCTTTCTCAACACCTTTTTCGTTCGACCGGCTCAAATTCTTATAGATTTCCTTATGCTCCTGAACAGACTTGTCTATTCGCCGGGGAACATAAAGAGCCCTCACTATGAACCGGTTGACCTGCGAACTCAGATTCTCCAAAACCTTTATAAGCCACCTGTTCCCACAGGAGTGCCAAATCGTAAAATGAAATTCGTTATTTTTCTTGATGTAGGCCTCAATATCCCCCTTATTACAGAGCCTTTCCATGTCGTTGCAGAGTCTTTCTAAGGCTTTTAGCTTCTGGGAATCTTCCGCGATCCTCCTGGCGGCCAGCCTCCCTGCTAACCCTTCCAGGGCTATCCTTATGGGATAGAGCTGCTCAATATCTTCGAAAGTAATTTGATTCACCACGAATCCCTTATGGCTCTGGGACGTGACCAGGTCTTCTGATTCCAATCTCTTTAATACCTCCCGGATGGGCGTCCGGCTCACTTTCCACCGGTGGGATAAGATATTTTCAGAAAGCCTCGCTCCCGGCGGGATTTCGCGCCTGATGATCTGCTGGCGGAGTTCGGAATGGATCTGATCAGTCTTCGATAATTGCATACAATTTTATATTTATTTTTTTTTGATGTATACTAAATTAAGCAAATCAAGTCAAGAGAAAAATGTCGGCTAAAAGAAATGACTTTAGATTCCCCAAGCCCATTCGGAATGCCTACATAATATTTTGGTAATTAATTAAATTGTAGAGGAATTTCCTTTTTGGACACGGATGTACACAGAAAGTCGCTTAGCACTTAGCGCTATGCGCATAGCGTCTTTTTTGTTTCTGCGATCATCTGCGCAAATCTGCGTCCTATTAAATTTAAATGAACAACGTGAGGGCGCATGGAAAGTTCAACAAGAAAGTGAGATTGCTCTTGACAAATTCTCGAACATAAAGTAAATATTTTAATCAAATATTGTATACAATTTTTTAAATATTTTTTTATTAGGACGTGGCTCATAAAGATTGAAATCGAATTTAGCCCTGCTTTTCAAGCGGCGTACCCTTTACCAAGGCTTATTATAGAGTTGGAAAAGGGGGAGGCAGCGGTCGTGCATCTGCTCCGCCGATTAGCGGAAAAATACGGGGAACCGATGAGAAGGCTTCTCTTAGAAGATGATGATGACATAAAATCGGGGTTGATGGTGATGGTTAATGAAAAAATTTATACCGGAACGGCCCTCAATCAGCAGGCTGTGGAGCTCCGGGATAATGACAAAGTGAGTCTGTTATTTTATATATCGGGAGGCTGAATTGATCAGAAAGAGAATTGCCTACTTCGAAAACAGGCAGGACCCCGAGGCGGTTTGTAGTCGATGCCGGATGTGTGAGTTGCTTTGTGCCTTTCATCACCATCAAGTGGGCAACCCGGGGAGAGCATGCATCCGGGTAATCTCCCTTGGACAGGGAGAAGATATTCCCGTCACATGCCTTAATTGTGAAAAACCGCCGTGCATGGACATTTGCCCCACCGGGGCTCTCCACCGGGATGAGTCGGTCGGGATGGTCTGGGTGAAAAAGGATCTTTGCATCGGCTGTGCCATGTGTGTCAATGTCTGTCCGGTGGGAGCGGTAACCTTGGACCTCGTTGAGGGAGTGGCGGCGAAATGTGATCTCTGCGAGGGAGATCCCCAATGTGTGGCGTATTGTCCGGCCAAAGTCCTGAAACTGACCGATGCGGGCCAGTTTGCACGGTACCGGATGAAGGAGTTTGCCAAATTTATGAAATCCCAAGTTGGAGAAAGTTAATTTTTGTAGGACAGCATGGGGAAGGAGACGATGAGTATCTTTGCGGGAGGCTATGCCGGCAAGATCCTGTATGTCAATCTTACGGATGGATCAATGGAGAAAAGACCCCTGGAACGGGATTTTGCTCTGAAATACGTCGGCGGAAGAGGGTTCAGTTCTCGGATTTTGTGGGATGAATTGGAAACGAAAACAGACCCTTTGTCTCCCGACAATCGGCTGGTCATCGCCGCCGGGCCCCTCAATGGAACACCCACCCCTTCGGCGAGCCGTCTCGTGGTCGCTGCCAAGTCGCCTTTGACGGGAGTCTTGGGAGACACCAACTCGGGGGGCTATTTTTCCCCCGAGCTGAAATATGCAGGGTTTGATGCCATTGTTTTGCGCGGAAGATCTTCCTCTCCCGTTTACCTATGGGTGAGGGACGGGAAAGCTGAATTACGATCGGCGAAGCACCTATGGGGCCAGAAGATTTCCGAGACGAATCATCTCCTCAAGGAGGAGCTGGGTGACGATGATATTCATATCTGCGCTATGGGTCCCGCGGGTGAGAATCTCGTTCGCTACGCCTGCGTGATGACGGATGGAGAGGGAGCAGGCGGAAGGTGCGGTATGGGAGCCGTCATGGGATCGAAAAACCTGAAAGCGGTAGCTGTCCGGGGTTCTCAAGATGTGGGCATTGCCGACCCGAAGCGCTTTAAAGAGGCGGTGGATGCCTATCGGCAAACCCTTGAGGGAGAGGTGTGGACGGACGTCCTGCGACGCTTGGGGACCGCCAACTTGGTCGAGCATCGACAAAAGTTAGGGATCTGGGGCGCGAAAAACTTTCAACGAGCAACCATAGAGGGGTGGGAGAAGATAAGCGGGGAATCCTTTCGCGAGCGATTTTTAGTAAAGGTTATGGGTTGTATGGGTTGTATGGTACGCTGTCGGAGGTACTCGGCCATTAAGGAAGGCCCTTTCGCACCCACCTACACCAAAGGCCCGGAATATGAATCGATCAATTCCTTAGGGGCCAAGCCTTATATTACGGATCCGGCCATCATCCTGCGGGCCCATTATCTGTGCGACGAATACGGAATTGATGAACAGACGGCCGGGTCTTCCATTGCCATGGCCATGGAACTTTACGAAAGGGGGATTTTAACCAAAGAGCAGGTAGATGGTGTGGAACTTATTTTTGGTAATGGGGAAGCCCTCCTCCATTTCATCGAGAAAATCGCTTACCGGAAAGGGTTCGGAGATCTACTCGCCGAAGGAACAAAAATCATGGGCGAGCGGTTGCAGGCTGATTATTACGCCATTCATGTCAAAGGGCTGGAGGTGGATGCGAGTGATCCCAGGAGTCTGCCCACCCGCGCCCTTACTTACGCCGTGTCGACCCGAGGGTCCTGCCATCTCCGAGGTTTCCCCTATATCGACGAGTTTATCAAGCCCGAGGAAGCAAAAGCTTACTTTGGTACGGAAGCGGTAAGCAATCTTAAATCCTTAGCAGGTAAGGGCAAGATGGTGGCCTGGAGTGAAAACTGGGTAACCATTCCCAACCTGATGGGGGTATGTATCTTCGCGTGGAACCGGTCGCGCAGCTTCTCCATGCTCGTCAGGCGCGGCTTAGAGCTAATGAACGAGATCTTCGTTGCCACGACCGGCCTACCCATGACTAAAGAACAGTTATACCATTGTGGTGAACGGGTCTACAATGTCGAGAAACTTTTCAATGTTCGCGAGGGATTCAGGAGGGAATCTGATTATCCACCACGGCGTTTCTTCGAAGAGGAACTACCGGATGGTCCGGGGAAAGGGTCGAAACTTAAACGGGAGGAATACGACCAGCTCCTGGACGAATATTATGCGGCCCGAGGGTGGGATAAGAAGACAGGGGTTCCCAACCCAGAAACTTTGAAGGTCCTGGGGGTGCCGTGATATGGAGAGAAAAATTTTCTTCCATCCCGAACGCTGCCTGGCATGTCTTTCTTGCATGCTTGCTTGCCAGATGAAATCTATGGGGATTGCAGAGGTGCGCAGCCTTTCCGGCGAGCCAAGGCCGGCGCCCAGAATGTCCATCACCTTTGACCGCGGAACCCCCTGGATATGGGTCTGTCAGCAATGCCTTTCTGCTCCTTGTGTGGAAGCCTGCGTCAGCGGAAGCTTGCGCAGAGAAGATGGGGGGAAGAAGATTTTTCATAACTCGGAAAACTGCGTAGGTTGCGGCTCGTGCGTCCTCGTTTGTCCTTACGGAGCCTTGCAATACGACGAGAAGGAGAAACGAGTGGTGAAATGCAACCTATGTCTTGAAGAGGCTGTTCCTCCCTGCGTGAGAGCGTGTCAGACCCAAGCCCTTGCCTATCAGGAGGCGAACTCTTTTGCTGGGGAGAAGAAAAAGAAGTTCGCCCAAGACATGGGGAGAGACCGTGCGGCCGACCGATAAAAAAAAGGAGATGCTGCCAGCGTGTGGATACGGGCTTCTGGGCCTTTGTTGTTCAGGTTGTCTTCTCGGGCCTTGCCGTCTAAGCCCTTTTGAGCAGGAGTCCCTCACCGGTCTTTGCGGAATGAACGCCGATGCGCTTGTTGCCCAGAATCTTCTCCGATTTGTTCAAACCGAGGCGGCTTGGGAAATCAGCCGATGGAGAGCATTGATCATCGAGCTCCAAACATGGAATCCGCCACCCCCTGCCCAGAAAGGCGAAGCGAGATGGACCAAAAAGATCCTCTTCGAAAAGTATGGTCTTTCTCCCAGGCTACCCTTGCGGAAAGCAATCCAGGTCCTACTCCGGGAGGTGAGGAACTTCATCTCTCCGGTTCCCGAGGGCCACCGTTCCTTCCTTTTTAGATTTTTCCCCCAGAAGGCGTGGCCCTCTCCCTTTGACGACCATTCTCAGCCCATCAGCTTGACCCAGCTCCTTTTGAACTCTTGGGGGAGAAACAAGTCCGAATCATCAGGAGTCGAAGGTCCTCTTCAAGAATGCCTTGATCTCTCTCTGATCGTCCTCCTTTCCCAGAGACTCCGGGAGGATCTCCGTTTATTGATTGAAAAAAAGGAGACGTTTCCCGGGGAAAGGGTTTCGACCCTCTTGGGTGGCATTGCAGTTCCACCCCCCCCTTTCATCGTTGTGCTGTCCGAAAGCGAATCACTCCTTCCAGAACCGGAACAACGTCAGGTGGATGAGCTCTTGCCAACGCTGGATAAGGCCTTTCCCTTGATTCGTTTGAGAAACACCGGCGCTCTGGCCGATTTGGGACAGGAGGTTTCTGCGAGTTGGTCTCTGGCCATCCCGGACATCAGGGTGGTTGTCCTGGTCACCACAACGAAGGTAACAACGGTCCTTGGTGCGCTGGCTCTGGGATTCAAGGTGACCTCTATTCCTCCATTGCCCATACACGGAAGTAAAGAGGCTGAAGAATTCTTCTTGGAAGGGCTGCGCAGGAAGTTTGGCAACACTTATCTCCTCTCTTGGGAGGGGGATCTCTCTTCCAAGATCCTGGATTTCTTGGCATGAAGCTTTGGCACCAGGTCATCATCGGTAGCGGACCTGCCGGAATCTTCGCCGCCGAGGCCATTCGTGAACGGGACCCGGAAAGCTCCATCACCATGCTTACGGCAGAAAGCAGCCCGGCCCATTCACCGGTGATGCTTACCTACTGGATGGGCGGAGAGGTCGGCCGGGAGGCACTCTTCTTTCGGGATCCCTCGTGGGGGGAACGGAGAAAGATTGATGTGCGGTTAAATACCAAGGTGAACTCCTTGCATCCCACCTCCCAGGAATTGAAACTGGAGGATGGCAGGGTTATCTCCTACGATCGGCTCCTAATCGCCACGGGGGCCATTCCCATCGCCTTGTCCTTGCCAAGGATGGGATCAAAGGGAGTTACCGCCCTTCGCACCCTTGCTGACGCCGAAGCCGTTCTGGAGAGTAAATTTATAATCAGGAAAGTCGTCATTATCGGTGGGAGTTTCATCGGACTCAAACTCGCCTGCCACCTCAGGGAGAAAGGATTGCAAGTGACGATCCTGGAGAAGGAACCAAAACTGGCCGCGCGCATCTTCGACCTGAAGGCCTCAACCCTTGTGGCCAGGAAAATGCGGGAAAAAGGGATCCGGGTTGAAACCGAGGTGGAGGTTGTTGAGGCCCTCAATGAACAAGGCTGGGTGACCGGAGTACACTTGCAAGACGGACGGATGTTTTCCGGTCAAAGGGTGATTCAGGCCGTCGGCGTTCGGCCAAATACCAAGTTTCTCGAGGGCTCTGGAATTGAGCTTCGAGGTGGAATTGTCGTGAATGAGCGAATGGAAACGAATATTCCGGGTATCTATGCAGCGGGGGACGCTACCGTCACGATCGATTCGATCACCCTGGAGCGCACCCATAACGCCACCTGGGCGGCGGCGACGCGGCAGGGGATGGTTGCCGGTCGGAATATGGCCGGAGAAAGTCGGAGGTATACTCATAATTTCGCCTTGAATGCCCTTAATCTTTTCGGCCTGCGGGTCCTGTCCGCCGGCCACTCGTATTATGAGAAGCAATCTGGCCTTGACCTTCTTTCCAGGGAAACCAATGAGGTTTATCGTAAAATCATCATCAAAGACCGGAGGCTGATCGGGTTTATTTTAGGGGGAGATGTCTCGGGGACAGGAGTCCTCCTGCGCCTGATGAGAAAACAGGAAAGAATTTCCGGTGATCCGGTAGACCTTTTGAGCGGACCGATTTCGCAGGAAGATCAACTCCCACCCCATCTGGGCTATGAGCACGGGTTCCTGTTTCGGAATTTAAAGAGAAAGTCTATCGCCAAGGAGTAACTGGATGAAGTATCCCCATTTATTTGAACCATTTCAGATCGGGGGCATCCCGTTGAAGAATCGCTTGGTCATGTCTCCTATGACCATGAATTACGCCACACCCGAGGGCTTCGCTACGGAGAAACTGGCTTATTACTATATGGAACGGGCCAAAGGAGGAGTCGGCCTCATCATTGTAGAAGGGACGTTTTTCACGCTCGAGGGGAGAGGATACAAGAATCAACTCGGTTTGGCGTCGCCGGAGCACTCCGAAAAATTGAAAAGTCTGACCGATGCGGTTCATACCTTGAATAACGGCGTTAAAATCTTCATCCAGATCCACCATGCAGGAGGAAGAGCCTCTTCCAAAGTGACCGGGCTTCAACCGGTAGCCCCTTCGGCCTTGCCGGCCTACCCAGGCGCAGAAGTTCCGAGGGCTCTTACCAAAGAAGAAATCCGGGAAATCGTTGAGGCCCATATCCGGGCCTCCGTCTGGGCCAAAGAAGCTGGGTTCGATGGGGTCGATGTGCACTGTGCCCATGGGTATTTGGTTCCTTCCTTCTTCTCTCCCCTTACCAATCAGCGAACAGACGAGTACGGGGGAGACCTATCGGGACGGACCCGTTTTCTCACCGAGATCGTGCGGGGGATTAAGGAGCGCCTGGGCGCGGAATTCCCCCTGACGGTCAAAATAAGCGGGGATGAATTTATCGCAGGAGGATTGGGGCTGGAAGAGATAACCCGGATTGCCAGGCGCATTCAGGAAGCAGGAATCGATGGCTTGATGGTCTCGGCCGGATCGGTGGGAGCAAAGAAAGTTGGTGATCTTAAACAACCGCACAAGATCCTTTACGGCTCTGATCAAGAAAAGTCAACCGGATATCCTGATCTTAGCCACAGGAGCGCAGCCGCGGTCTCTGAAAATTCCGGGGATGGAAACGATTCCCACAGCCACCGCCTGGGATGTCCTATCGGGAAAGAAGAGGCCTAAAGGGACCTGTCTCGTCCTCGGAGCGGGGCTGGTTGGCTGCGAGACGGCCGATTACTTGAGCGAACGGGGAAGAAAGGTGCTTCTGGTGGAGATTCTTCCTGAATCGCCGCCGAGGCTGACGCCGACACCAAGGCCTATTTGGGGATGAAGTTTAAGCAAAACAATGTCCAGGTCTATACCGGTTCGGAACTTATCCTTATCGAGGGGAAGACGGCCACGGTGCGCCAGGGGCGAGAAGAGATCGGTGAAAATGTCGATGTCTTGATCTTCGCGGTGGGTGCCAAGCCGGATAATAGACTTCATGAGGAGCTCGTTTCTTCGGGGCATTCTGTGGTCAAAGTGGGGGACTGCATTCAACCACGGAATATCCTCGAATCCGTGCGAGAAGGATTTGCAGCGGGAAATAAAATTGATTAGAAAGGAGAGCGCGCAATGAGTACACGAGAATGGCCGATCGCCTACTGGCACTATACGCCAGGGCCCTCCAGCCCCATTCAGATGATGAAAGGAGCCCTAAAGTGCATAAAATGTGGAGATGTAAAGGAGGGTGAGACCGTCCTCATTTCGACCGACACGAATAAACTGAGAATCGCTGAAGTCCTGGCGGCGGCGGCCTATGCCGTTGGCGCAACGCCCATCATCATCATGATTCCGCCGGTGGGAGTTCACGGGGCGCAGCTCCCTGAACCCATCGTGGCCGCATTTCGGGAGGCAGACGTCTTTTTGCAGCCGACGACCTGGTCCCAAACCCACACCAAGGCGCGGGTGGAGGCGATTAAGGCCGGAAAGCGTGGAAGCACCATGTGCGAGGTAACTGAGGACGCTCTTTGCGTCGGAGCGATTAACGCGGACTACGAGGATTGTGACCAGAGGGGACGTGTTCTGGGGGCAGCTCTGGCTGCAGCGGATGAAATCAGGGTTACGACCCCGCTGGGGACCGATATCCGGGGGCAGGTCACGGGCAGACCTGTTCAATATGAGACCGGACTGTTTAAAAAACCGGGTCAATTCGCCGCCTTTCCGGATAGTGAAATCAACATCTCGCCCATCGAGGGAACTACGGAAGGAAAAATCGTGAGTGACGTAAGCATCATGAGTGTAGGCATCACCCTCTATGACCAGGTAACCCTTATCGTGAAACAAGGGAAGGTGGTGGATATCCATGGGGGCATGGCTGCGAGCAAACTCCGCATGGTTCTCGAGTCCCTGAAAGACGAGAAGGCTTACAACTATGCGGAATTCGGGATCGGTCTCAATCCGGAGGCTCGTCTTTGTGCCACCAACTTGGAAGACCTTGGTCGGCTGGGGAACTGTCATGCGGGGATCGGTAGCAACTTTGCCATCGGAGGCAAGGTTCTGGCTCCGAATCATATCGATGTGATGTATAAAGAAACGACCGTTTATTTCGACGGGAAGATCGTCCTGGACAAAGGGGTCTTGAAAATCTGAGAGAGAATCCGTAGTCTATTCCGATTCATGGAGCGAGGACCGTGAATCCTATAAGGGAGCTCTGAAGAATTAGTGGATTTCATGATCAAAGAATAAAGAGGATGGACCTTATCTTTTCTGCGCCTCCCCGGTCATAGGCACAAAAGAGACGCCCAAAAGGTGCTGGACATCGGTCTTACCATTTTTTTTGGTGAGTAGCGTGAGAGTTTGAAAATAGGTAGTACTACCCAAAGGAATAATCAACCTGCCGTTCTCCTGCAGTTGCTTGATCAAGGGTGGGGGAATATGGTTGGCCGCACAAGTGACAATAATGGCATCGAAAGGAGCATGTTCTTCCCAACCGAAATAGCCATCTCCATACTTTACCCTAACCTTTTCATACCCCAACTGTTTGAGACGCTGGGCGGCCATTTGACTCAGGCTGGCCCGGATTTCGATCGTAAAGACTTGGTCGGTTAGCTCGGCCAAAACCGCTGCCTGGTAGCCCGACCCCGCACCGATCTCCAAAACCTTCTCCCCTGGTTTCACCCGCAGGATCTGAGTCATCAACGCCACGATATAAGGTTGGGAGATGGTTTGCCCTTCCCCAATGGTCAAGGGATGATCGGCATAGGCTTTACTCTGCAGAGATTTATCAACGAAAAGATGACGCGGCACCCGGCTCATGATTTCCAGGACTTGCGGGTCTCGAATGTCGCGCCCCTTGAGGTCATGCTCAACCATCCTCTTGCGGGACTTGATGATTTGGGCATCTTCAGACGCAACCGTAGGCGCGGAGGGAAAAAGAAAAATCCAGGTTAGCAAAAAGAAGAGAACGGTCGTGCGCATAGGTTGGTCCTGGAGTGGGTAGGGGCACGATGCATCGCGCCCCTACTTTGCCTTGCTGATTGCTAACTTTTACCCATCTGCCGCTGGTACTGCCGCGCCTGATGCATGAAGGCCTCCAGTCGCGTCAGGGTGTTGGTTTCCTCCTGCCCATCATAAGCCATGGTCAAGAAGGGGATGTTATTGTGATCTTCGCGGTATCGTTTCATCACTGCCCCGACGATTGTTCCAGGCATGCAGGTAAAAGGCATGACATTGACCAGGCCGGAAACACCTTTCCTTAAATAATCGCCGCATTTACCGACGGAGAGAACCGCTTCTCCTTCAAACGAGTCATCCAGATAGGGCTTGGCTTCTCGCAGGGTCTCAGAGATGGATGGTTCGGGATGATTGACGAGGTTCCCCGTAAAAACATGGTCTAACTTGTGCTCATCGCGCTTTTGCACGAGCTCCGTGATATAAGTACGCCAAAAGTTTCCGTAACGTTTGTTCCTCAGGCTATACCTGCGGGAAGTAAAATTCAGGTAGAGGAACCATTCGGATATGGGAGGCAACCAGACTTCGGCGCCGAGCTTCTCTAGCTCCCGGACAATGAATTCGTTGCTGAAAGCATTGGAGCGGATGTAGATTTCACCGACGATACCAATCCGCGGCTTTGACCCCGGGTTGATCAATTCGTTCTGGTCAAAATTCCTCCTCGCTTCTTGCAGGACATTGACCAGGCCTTCCAGGCATCTTTGGGGATCATCCTGGCTGTCCCGTATCGTCTCATAGGCTTTTTGCAATGATTGGTGGAATATTTTGTCCGTCTCACCGGGATGGGCTTCATAGGGTCGGGTTTCCCGAAGCTTCTTGTCCAGCAGGTCCATGGCCACCATTCCCTGCCAGGTTAAGCGGGTGAAATTTTTTCCCAACATGCCCAAATCCCTGTACAGATGTTCATCCTGCGTGGGAGAATAGATGGGCACATCCGGGTACCCCAGGTCGTCGAGGATCAGGCGGTGGAGTCGGTGGTACTGTCCGAAGCGGCACGGGCCATTGCCCGAGGGCATGAAAAAGGCCACTTTATTGCGGTCAAAATCCGGACTTTTGATGACCCTCACCATATCGCCCGTGGTCAGGATGCAGGGGTAACATTCTTTTCCAGAAGTGTATTTCCGGCCCCAGAAGATGGTTTCCTGGTTGGGAACAGGGGTGAGCGCAGCATCGATGCCGCAGGCCTGGAAAGCACCGACTAAGGCATAGGCCTGTTCCGCCATATACGGGACATAAACCTTGCGGTGATTGGCATCTTTGGTCACCACGATGGTCTTCGGCTTTCTTTCTTCCAGCAAACGGCCGTCCTGGGTGTTTTTCAGACTATCCAGGAAAGCTTCCAGTCGGGTAATGGCACCGACATCGGCGCTATGTTCGTCCACTTCAATTTGCAGATAGGGTTTCCCCCGCATTTTTTCATGGAAAAAATGGAGGATAAAAGAGTCGGGGCCGCAGGCAAAGTTAGTAATATATATGGCATGAAGGCGCGGGGCATTGCGAACGATGTGGGCAGCGCTGTATATCTTCTGCCCGTATTTCCAGTACATATCCTCCCAATCATCCTTGAGGTTCACTTCATCCAAGGGGAGGCAATCCATGGGGATGGAGATGACCCCGAGGTCCCGCAGCTTTTGGGGAAGTCCTAAGTTGACGCCCGGGTCGCAGCCGTTGTAAGGTCGACTGATGATGACCATGGCCCGGTCCCCTTCTTTCAGGTTCTGCATGACCTCTTGGCCCCGGCGCTTTAGAGAAGCGTAAAAGCTGTTCTGGGCGATCTGCGCCTTCTCAATCGCTTCCCGCACTTCTTCCGCATCTTTGCCCAACTCCCGGCACATTTTCAACAGGGCTTGTTCTAAATTCTTTCGCTCCCAGCCGAAATGGATGACTGGGGTGAGGAGTTTTACTCCATAGGACTTAAAATCGATAGCCGATTTGACGGCATAGGGGAAGGCCTGAACGTAAGGACAGGTGAAGGACCGTTCCAGGGAGGGATGGCTTAAAGGCATGTTGATTACGCTGGGCAGGAAAATCGTGTTCACCCCTTTATCGATCAGGTCTAAAAGATGGCCGTGGGCGACCTTAATGGGAAAGCAAGTTTCGGCTACGATCTTTTCCACTCCTTTATGGATGAGCCGCTTATTGGTCCTTTCGGAAATGACTAAGCGGAACCCCAAAGAAGTGAAGAACGTTTTCCAGAATGGCATAAGCTCATGGAAATGGAGCAAGCGCGGAATGCCGATGGTCGTGGTCTCTGCGGCTAAGGGTCTCTCTTCTAAATAGGAGGCCATCAGGGCCTCTTCGCGCTCGGCAAAGAGGTCGGGGAGATCCTCGCGGCGTTGGCGCGTCCGGTCCACCTCATATTTCTCGCAGCGGCTCCCGTAGAACAAGGGTTTCTCTCCCTGGACCGTGACTTTGCGGATCTCGCAATGGTTGGGGCATTCCTTGCACTCAAAAGAGCTGAGCTCATAGGGCCGGTTACTTAAGTCCCATCCTTTGAAGTTGGTCTTACCGGATTTGTTTTCCTCCATGGCCAAAAGGGCACAGCCGATGGCCCCGGTTACCTCGGTGTGCTCAGGCACGGTGATCTTCTTGCCCGTCACCTTCTCGAAGGCTGCCACCACGCCCTTGTTGAAGGCTGTCCCGCCCTGGAAAAAAATATTATGGCCTATACGTTTGTCCCCCACCACCTTGTTCAGATAATTGATAACGATCGAATAGGAGAGGCCTGCGATCAGGTCATCGCGCTTGGCCCCCTTTTGCTGATGGTGGACGAGGTCTGATTCCATGAAGACCGTGCAGCGCTCGCCAAGAGAGATCGGAGATGGGGAGCTCAAGGCCCGGTGGCCGAACTCTTCCTTGATGGAGATTCCCAATTTTTCAGCCTGCTCTTCCAGGAACGAGCCGGTCCCCGCGGCGCAGACCTTATTCATCTCGAAATCTACAATGGCACCCCGCTCTAAGGAGATGTACTTGGAATCCTGGCCGCCGATCTCGAAGATCGTGTCCACATTGGGGTCAATATGCGCCGCGGCAGTGGCTTGGGCGGTGATCTCGTTGCGGATGACGTCTGCGCCCACGAAGTCTCCGGTAAGATATCGGCCAGAACCGGTGGTGCATACCCCTCGGACATCTATCATGTGGCCTATTTCTTCCCCCACTTCTTTTAAGCCCCGACGGATGGCTTCGATGGGCCTTCCGGCAGTCATCAAGTAGCGTTTAGAAAGAACCTTCTTGTTCTCGTCGAGGACGACCACATTGGTGGAGATGGAACCCACATCAATACCCAAATAGGCAGGGATTTTTTTCTCTCCCGGGGTTCCTTGTAGGGGTTGCCAGGTATCTTCCTTCTGATGGTGTTCGGACAGGGAAAGCCGATCAAGCGTCACCTCTGGCGCGACCGGACGACTCACATATTCCTTCAGACGTTCCAGCCCGGCAAATGTTTTCCATTTTTCCGGGGTCTCCAGGGTCAGGAAAGCCGCCCCGATGGCTCCCATGGAAGCGAAATTTTTGGGAATGATGAACTCGTCGTCTTTTAATTCTAAAACCTCGAAGAAGGCCTTACGCATGCCGGCATTCGCTGCCACGCCGCCTTGAAAAGAGACAGGGCCAAGGATATTCTTCCCCTTACCGATGTTCGACCGAAAGTTGCGGGCCAGAGCATAACATAGGCCGGCGACGATGTCGTAATCCGGGGTGGCGCCCTGCTGCAGATGGATCATATCGGTCTTGGCGAAGACGCTGCACCTGCCGGCGATACGGGGAGGAGTCTTGGATTTCAGAGCCAGGTTGCTGAATTCTTCTATGGTCAATTGCAGACGGTTAGCCTGCTGGTCCAGGAAGGAGCCGGTTCCCGCAGCGCAGATGGTATTCATGGAAAAATCCAGGATTTTATAATCGCCGTTTTGGGGGTCGCTTTCCGCCAGGATGAGTTTGGAATCTTCTCCGCCCATCTCGATGATGGTTTTCACTTGGGGATAGAAGAAGGTGGTGGATTTGCCCTGGGCAATGATCTCGTTGACAAACTCGCCACCCAATAACTCGGCAATGAGCTTACCAGCCGTTCCCGTGACCGAGATGCTCTGAATCCTCTCCGCGGAGACGCGGGTAAGGATTTCGGTAAGGACGGCCAGGACTGTTTCTAACGGTTGCCCCTTGATGCGAGTGTAATGCTCTTCCACGACGTTTTTTTGGTCATCGATCAGGACGGTGTTAGCGCTAACAGATCCAACGTCCAATCCTAAGTGCAGGCCATCTTTTTTCATCCGAACGTAAAACCTCCATCCCCAGAGATTAAATTTAATAGGACGCAGATAACCGCAGATAATTATTTTCTTTTAAGTTTATCCTGATAATCTGTGTACATCCGTGTCCAAAAAGGAATTTCCAAAATATAAACCTTTCCCCCTAATCCCAATGATTTATATCATAGAAAAATTTTAGGGGAAAGAGGAAAGTCCTTGACTTTCCTTCCTTGTCTCCTTAGTATAAAAAATTGTCGGGGCGTAGCGCAGCCTGGTAGCGCACCTGCTTCGGGAGCAGGGAGTCGCTGGTTCAAATCCAGTCGCCCCGACCAAATTTTTTTAAGGACTTCAAGCATTTGCATGCATGCCAGGGTGATAGAGTAAATCAGCATTTTGGTCATTTCTTACTAAATTCTTACTATCAGCGCCGACTCCGGTAAAAACCCCGCTCAATCTTTCAACCTCAGCCCTCTGAAACTCCGGGCTTAAATGAGCATATCTCTGAGTCATGGTCAAGGAGGTATGCCCTGCTGTACCTATTTGTATTGACATTCTCTCCCGTTCTTCTATCATCCCTATGAAATAAGCTCTTTAATCCCCTTGCGCGGGAGGAAGGTAGTGAACGGGGTTTAAAACCTTAACAAAAAATTTGCCTGTTTTATTTATCCTGACGATACGCTATAATTTAAAAAGAGGGTTAACAAATTAACTAAAGAAAGTTTTGTGAAGATTTCCGATTTATGCCCTCCAATTGATAAATACCTCGATGAACGCCCACTATAGGGCAGATAGGAGGTATGAAAATGGTTCATTTTAAATTCAATCGAGATAAAGCCATTGCTACGGTTCTATTTATTGCCGAAAAGTTGATCAAGCGCTATGGCAAAAACGGAGCAGACCTCCATAAAATATTCAAGATACTTTATTTTGCTGACCAAAAACATCTCGCCAAATACGGAAGGCTAATTGTTGGTGATTTTTATGTTGCCATGAGGGAGGGGGGAGTTCCATCAAAAATTTATGACTCTTACGAACTTCGCACGAAACTCCCATACTAATTTTATGGACATCCCGCATCTTTCGTAAACTGGCTTGATTAACAGCTCCACTTTTTAAAATGAGCTTCGCATTCTTTCTTAGGTAGCCAACTACCTTGTGCCAGCACTTTTTTTAAAGCATCTACGGCTTCTTTTGTTGTCAGAATCTTTTGCTCAACAAGCCTGTCAAGAAACCAAAGCAAACCATATACCGTTACACCTTCCTCATTTGCCGCTTTTCTAAGGGCATCATCTCCGGTAATAAGTGGGCAGGTATTAATTTTAGCCAGTAAAAGGGCGAATAGATCGTTGGTTGAGGGCTTTGAGTAATGTTCTCTTAGTAAGATGATCTGGTCGATAATATCCTCGCCAAGCTGTAACGTTGAAAACCCGGATTGAATGAAAAGCTCTCCTGGCGGATTAATCAGCTCATGAACAATTACATCCGGTAACACCAACTCGTAAGGTAATCTTATGGCCTTACCCAAGATTTGGGCGTGAAAAAGGTCGATACAGATTGTGGTATCGAGAATGAGTTTTTTCTTAGGCAAATTCAACCTGCAAGGATTTTCGGAATTCATCAAACGGCTTGCCGAGAATTTCGGCTGCGCGAACAGGAGAAACTAACCGTTCCGTCACCGCCTGCAAAAGAAGCCTTTTAAAGCGATCTGGTTCTTCATGGGAAACCTGTTCTCCAGGTTCGTTCCGATTCCAACCTCTTGCCCGAAAAAAGCGGAATAGCTCTGACGCCTGGCTTTCCGAGATAATGGAAAGGTCTTTCGCTCGATAAATCCATTGCTGCATGCTCAGGCCGTATTTCTTTTTGAGCATGTGTAATTCCCCAATGTCGATCTTATTCCTTTGTTTCCCAAGCTCCCGATACACCATCTCTGCTGGAACCAGAAAAGCACCCGAAAACCGGTATGCCGCCTCTTCTTCATCCACATTTGGGGAGACTTTCATGATCAAATGGCCTATTTCGTGGGCTAAATTCGAGCGTTGGCGATCCCCCAAAAGTCCCCTTTTTATTAATATGACTGGAATTCTCTCATTCGCCCAACAAGAAAGGCCGTCAAACTCCTTCTCTCCTTCAAGGATAACGATTTTTACTCCCTGATCCTCCAGGGCTTCCGTAAGATTTTCGATCGGATCGACCCCAAGACTCCACAATTTCCGCAGGGAAACAGCGAGATCTTCAACATCATCCATGCCTTCGATTATGCAGTCTTCATCATGCGGGAGCTTGATTTTAGGGAATCTATTATCCGGGAATAGCGATTCAACTTCTAAATACCTCTCCACCCAATCTTTCGCCTTCGCTCGCATCGCTTGAAGATTCTTTGAGGAAGCAGCAAGACATTTTCGGTATGCCGGCTCGCCAAGCGTCACTTGAACAGAATCGGGACGGAAGAAATATTCAACCTTAATGTCCAAGGCCTTTGCCAGTTTAATTAAAACATCTGAACCTGGATTTGATTTCCCGGCTTCATATTTGTGGATGACCTGAGCGCTGATATAATTGTCAGTCTTTTCAGCAAGTTGTCTCAAAGAAAGCCCTGCTGAGATGCGCGCTTGTTTAATGCGTTCACCAATCATAAATCTTCCCTCCTTTCCTCCTCTCTCTATTGGTTGACAAATAACATTTTTTATGGTATTTTGTCAACTAAATAAAGGAGGCGAAAAATTGATGGCAACGAATCCACCAAAGGGAGATGGTCATCGGCATGGATCAATACGCGAATGCTCCCATGCATATAATCCCAAAACGGAACGTTGGGTAAAACGGGATTTCGGGACCGGCCGGTTCATTGATCAAAAGGCGAACCAAATTCCGTTTAAAGGTGTGCGGAGGGAAAAATAAAGTTAGCTAAATCAGGAGACCCGAAAATTTTAACCCATGTCTCCAGAATTAGGCGACGGTTCGGTATTCACCGTATTTATGTTCTTCTTTTTCTTCCAGGACGCGGAAGGTTTCGCTGGGAGAATCGGGGCCGTAAACATCTTTGGGGTCGAGGATGCAGCGGAGTTCATCTCGGGTAAGGCCATAAATTTTGGCATAATAGGCATCCGGTTCGGCGCGAAGGATGGCGGGGCGATCTCCATCCCTTTCGAATGGTGAAAAAGGCACCGGTTAAATCCCTGGATCATGAAAAAACTTTCCATCGGTTTTCAAAGAAAACCCGAAAGCCCTGAGTGCGATGGCAAGCTCTTGGATAGACTTTTTCCCCATGTTTCTTAGCGAAAACAATGCTCCTTGGCTAAATTCCGCAATTCTTTGCGGGTTTTCAAATATCTCTTCGTTTCCCCTGAAATAGGTCAAAAGGACATTCTGAGTCCGGACTGAAAGTAGTTTTCTGAATTCTGGCCAGTTATTCCTTTGATCTACTGTTTTGCTAATGACTTTAGCTCTTTCTTTGCTTATACCGAAACTCTCAGCGATACTACGGTAGAATGCCCCTTTTTTACGCATTTCCAGGATCTGCTTGTCTCTTTTGGAAATATTCATGCGCAGAACCTCTTTTACGTCAAGTATCAATCTCTAAAGGGTAACAGCGTCACCACTCTTTTTGAAGAACCTCAAGCTGGCTCATGAAATCCAATACCCGACTGCAGCTCTCCCAATCCACGTGTTCAATCCGGTCATAGCGCATTTCAAAAGGATGGCGGTCCGGAAGTTCGTCGATAACCTCTTTGGCCCGTTCTTCTTCACGGAGTGCTGCCCAGATCCATACATCTTCTAAGGTGTCAGGGATCTGACCGAACATATTACGAATATTTTCCAGCCGCTGGGACAGGAGCTGGTGAACCCGGTCTTCCACGGAATCCTTATAGCGCATGTTGAAGATCAGGACATCGGGACGAAGCTGGCCGATACGTTGGATCCTTCCCTTGCGCTGCTCTAACCTTGTCGGATTCCAAGGCAGGTCTAAATTGATTAGGGATCCTAAACGCTGGAGATTGAGCCCCTCCGAAGCCGCGTCTGTCCCAAGAACCAGCCTTAAATGCCCCGTGCTAATTTGTTTCTTGATTTCGTCTCTATTTAAACGCCGAAAAATTCCATCCTGGATAATTCCTGAGCCAGAAACATTAGCATAGATGGCGATTTTTTCCGCCAGCAGACGTTTGGACAATCTCCGCGCAAGCCATAGTACGGAATCGTAATACTGGCTAAAAATGATACAGCCAAGTGAAAGCCAGCCGGTTGTATCTGGCAGGCGGGTTAATAGGATTCTCTCGACCAGTTGGAGTTTTGGGTCTTCATCTTTGTTCTCATCGAGTATCCTTAAGAACCTGCGTAAGGCTTCTGCTTCCTCCCTTGTAAGCGGGTAAAGGGAGGAGAGCGTCTCATCAGCTTCACCTTCCCCTTCTTCATCTGCCTGATCATATTCGGTCCCGAGCATTTTTATTGCGGTTAAGCGGCCTGCCTCAATGGTACTCCCCACCCGGCGCAAAAGAATGGTCTTCATGAATCCGGAATTTAAGCCAGGCCTTTTGGCAAGGATAGAACAGAAGTTTTCTGCGGCCTCATAAGCGTCCCGCAGGAATGGCGGAAGGCCGATGGCCTCTTTTTCCTCCTCCCCATAAAGACGAACTTTTATTGGTTGAAGGTATGGTTCATTGGTCTGTGGATTGATTGTATTTTCCAGGAAGTCCCGGGTCCGACGGATAATGTGGCGGATGAAAGGGTTGTGTTCCTGAAAGAACTTTTTGGAAATGCGACGAACCCTCTGTTCATCCGGATTGGATAGATTGCCAAAAGCCTCCGGCGCAACCCAGATGTCAGAATTGGCAGCATTCAGACCGCGACGAAGCAATTGATAGTCCATACCCTCTGAGGATGGTGGCAGGGGGTCGCGCATCCATTCCCACATTTCATGCATATCGCTGGGTTGGTCAATCACTTCCAACACAAGGTCCAATCCCTCCAGCGGGCGCGTCCGCCAGCGACTATATGGAGTTCCGAGGAGGAAATCCTTTCCATTGTTTAGAGCATTGAGAAGATCCCAGGCCTCGATTGGGTCAAGTTGGACAGGCGTCGCCGTGGCCAGCAACAGGCTCTTGGTCTGGCAGGCAATCTCCATAAGAAAGCGCAGGAGGTTATTTGGCTCAGCTTTTTCACCCCTGTGAGTGGGACCGATGTTGCTTCGCCTTGCCCGGTGTGCTTCATCAAGGATAACGCAATCGTAAGTGAGCTCTTTCAAGTAATTGGTGCCTTCCGAACCCCTGATAATGAGACCGGTAGAGACAATACCGATGCGTCGAGGGCATTTCTTTAGGCCCTCAGGACCGAGTTCCGGGTAAGTCACACCTTGTTCGTCAATCCATTGCTTGCCGGTCCATCGCGCCGAAGGCATAGCCAACAAATTCCAGAGTTCATCTTGCCACTGGATCAATAGAGGCCTCGGGACAAGGATCAGGATGGGCTTTTCTCCATAGAGGGCCATAAGCTTGGCGGCAAGGGCAAGTTGCACTGTTTTCCCCAGACCTACCTGGTCGGCCAGAAGATACCTTGCACCGCCGTTTTTGTGAGCATCAAAGGCCAGCTTGATGAAATATTTCTGATGTTCCCATAGACCGTTCTCCCGGCGGTATATGGGAAGTTCCACGATCGGCTCCGCTGGCAGCGCCTCCTCGCTCCTCCAGGTCTTGACATCTGGGATCACAACCCGTTGGGTTAGCCGGTATACATCTTCAACAACCGCTTCCGCCAGCTCTACCGCCTGCGGGGATGCCCACAGAGCGTCGAATTCCTCCTGGACCCACTGGACCCCCTCCGGGCTTTCGTCGAGCCAAACCAGTTCATAATTATTTGTCCAGGCGCTCCGAGATTCATTGGCACTACCGATAAAACAAATCCTGCTGCCATCTCCCCTCGTTATCACCCCCGCCTTTCCGTGGATCAGGCCGAAAGATGAATCTGGCAAAACCTTCACTGTGAGGCGACCGTCTTGGAGGAATACATAGAGCCGCTGAAGGCGATTCTTCATTGGGTCATTGACTTCAGCGGGCAAGGATGCGCACCATTCTTTCCACATTCCCCATTTTGCCGCCCTGGCTGTTTGGACATCCAGGACGCTTAAGCAGGAATTGCAGACCACCCTGACAGAGGCTTCTTTCATGTCTTGGGCCATCTGCTCCAGGGCTTCCCCCGCCACTTCCAATAAAGATGAGCTGAAATACCCGGCGATCCGGTCGTAATGGTGAGACTACGAACGGGACGTTCATGCAGAACGTGCTTTGCATTAACATTCGTTGTTTTTATGGAGCGAGGCAATTTCGGAACGAACGTCCCCTATTTCACTATTTCACTTCAACTAAAAAGAGATATTTTTATCGTCAGGGTGCCCGGAGGGAAACCTGATTGATAAAAAGGAAATTCCTATACTATCAAGCAAGTTACTCCAGAACTCACAGTGCTTTTCCATCAACTGTTATTCCAATGTTTACACTATTCTTCTATCAGATAAATACTTCTGGATGACAGGTAGCAATAGGAAAAGTATCCCCAGAAGAATGAGAGTAGCTGATATGGGACGAGTCAGAAAAGGCAACGGGCTTATTAAACCGAACCCTTGAACTGCCTGAATGAAAGAACTCTCCGCGAGCCTGCCCAATATCACCCCTAAGACAAGGGCTGCCGCTGAAAATCCATATTTTTCCATGTAATATCCTATTACGCCGAATATGGCCATGATCCACAGGTCCTCAATGGAATTTCGAATAGCGAAAGTACCCACTGAACATAGGGCTACTATGATAAATGCAATAATGGAAAAGGGCAATTTCAGCATATTTAAATAGAACCGGCCGAAGAAAATGCTCTCAAAAAACATGATTATGTTTGTAAGCACCATGGCGACAAATACGGCATAAACTAAATCTGGCATTTGTTGAAAGACAATGGGGCTTGGCTGAATCCCTTTCAGCAGCAATACACCCAGCATTACCGCCGTGGAAGCGCTTCCAGGTATTCCCAGGGTGAGCATGGGGATCATCGCTCCGCCGTAAGAAGCATTGTTCGCCGTCTCCGACGCCACAACCCCTCTGGGTTCTCCCTTTCCGTATTTTTCAGGATGGCGGGATCTGCGAACTTCCCACCCATAAGCGACAAAAGCGGAGGCAGTGGCGCCAGCGCCAGGAAGGAATCCCACAAGAGTGCCAATGATAGAAGACCTGAGAAATGTTGCTTTAGTTTCTCTCATAAATTTAAAACTCGGAAGTTTTACTGTCCATTTGGGAATGGAGACGTCTAACTGAGCGGTCCCTTTCCCCTCTATTAAAATTTTGATCAACTCCGATATAGCAAATACTCCCATAATAATGGGAACAAACTCGAAGCCCATTTTTAAAATACGCGTGTTGAAATCGTATCTGAACGCGCCTGTAGTTTCAGACATTCCTACGGTTGCTAGAAGAACCCCGAAAGCCCCTGAGATCAACCCTTTTAAAATGGAGCCTGTCCCAACACTGCTTACAACTGAAAGGCCGAAGAACACAAAGGCAAAGTATTCCGCTGGCCCGAAAGCCAGCGCAAATTTGGCCAGCAAGGGGGCAAAAATTATGCAAGCTATCACACCGAAGACTCCTCCCAAAGAGGAATAGAGAAAAGCTATTCCCATGGCTTCCGCACTTCTCCCCTGTTTGGCCATGGGGTAGCCATCGAAAGTAGTACACGCAGATTGAGGTTCACCGGGTATCTTGAAAAGAATGGCCAGCATGCATCCGCCGTGTATGCCTCCACCGTAAATTGCCGCCATAAAAATCATGGAGCTGATGGGGTCCATGTAATAAACAAAAGGAATAGTAAGGACAAGAGCGGCCGTATTGCTCAATCCTGGTAAAGCGGCAAATGATAAACCTATAAATACCCCTCCTATCAGCAGCACGAGGCTGTACCATTTAAAGACAAGATCTATGCCCATTAACCAATATTCGATCATTATTTCAACTTCTTTTGATTTAGAACATTACAAACTCGCTGAATGCTCTGAATATCCATGTTCCTTTGGGTAAAGGAAGGTAAAGATAGCGTGAGAATATTAAAACGATCAATATACTTATAATAAAGCTTATAAGACACCCCTTTCCTACATTCAGTTCTTTTCGCCCGATGGTCAAGCAAAACACAAAGCCGAAAAGGATCGTATCCAGCGGAAAACCCAGGATCTCCATTAAAAAGAGATAGCAAAAAAGAATCAAGACGAAAGCAATAGCAGGTTTGAGATTTTTCTCGCTCTCAGCTTCTTCAACAATTTTTTCGTGAGCTATAGGAGTTTTTTTTAGAACCGATAATATGACAAGCAAAATAAGCAAAAAGAATATCACGCAGAGGACGATCCTGGGCCATGTGGCGCCTGTAACAGAAAAACGGTCTGTTGCCGGCGTTGAGGTTGACCAGGTTGCTACCTCAGGAAAATAAAATGTCAGGACGAACGCGAAAGTCGCCAACATCAGGAGAAAGAGAGCTGGTATGAGATCTTTACTCTTTCTCATTTCTCACATCCTGTGATACCAGTTGGAATTATTACAAAAGCCTTGCAAGGGCCTTGAACGGAGGGTCATAAAATTTTCTCCTCCAGACCAGGCCCTTGCGGTCCACATACTGGCTATTTCTTTTGAAGAGCCTTTACTTGTTCATACTCAGCAACGAAGAATTTATGTGCATCAGCCCCACAAAGAACACTTTTTGGATCTGCCGCCGTCTGCTCCAAAAACTTTTTGTATTCCGGACTTTCAGTGACTGCGCATAAAACTTTTGTGAGGTAATCCTTTATCTCTTTAGTGGCCTTGTTGTTAATCCCCACTCCTCTCCACAGTGCTATGGTGATATCGCATCCCAGTTCCTTTGCTGTTGGCGTATCAAGGAAACCGGGGAATCTCGATTCGCTCATGAACACCAGGGCCCTCGCGCCTTGATCAATCAAAGGCTTTATGTCCCCGGGCTGCTCGTAGAGTATGTCCGCGTGCTTGCCAGCAAAAGCCGAATACCTGCGAGCAGGCTTGTCATAAGGAACATAGGTGATTTTAAGACCTGTACATTTTTCCCATAACGAGAGGGTTAAATCTCCCAATCCCCCTTTTCCCACATCCGCTAAAAGCAGTTTGTAGGGATTCTTCTTTGAATATTCGATAACCTCTTTCCAGCTCTTGAACTCGGAGTCTTTCAGAACCCAATAAGCACCGGGCACATACTGCGCTACCAAAAGAACGTCGAGGTGAGGAGGCCCAAATTCGGTTTTTCGCAGTATATAATTCATATAAGAATCCCATGCCGAAAAAAAGATGGTATACCCATCCGCCGGCTGTCTCATAGAGTAATCAAGAGCTTTCGCACCGCCTGCGCCCGGCATATTGTTCACAATCATCTTGATGCCATAGAACTTCTCTGTGAGCTCGCCTACTTTCCGGGCCATTAAATCAGCTCCACCACCTACACCCCAGCCACATATAAATTCTATGGGCCTTTTTGGATAATCGGCAAATTTTGCCGGTTTTTCAATTTTAGGGGCAGTCCAGCTATAAGCTTGGCTCCCAAAGGCAAAACCCATCAGCACCCCAACCAGAAAAAATACGACCCATTTCCCTTTTTCCCCTCTAGCCATTTCTATCCTCCTTTCTGGATTTTTTTGGAATACAAGGTTTCATTCCTTACCCCTTCTCTGTTTTTCTACGATGTCCAACCCTCCATTCAGCTTTTTCGACGGTAAACCTCTCTATTTTCTCCATATCGACTTGGAAGGATTGGGCGGCCTTCAATAGAATTTTCCCCCGCTCAACCTGAAGAGGGGTTTGGAAAAGAGGACTTTTCACTTTCAAAAAGCCATTCAATTCACCGGCGGTTTTGAGTTGTAATCTTAAGAACACCAGGGCTTCATGGTAACAACCGACGTCGGTAGAAATCCCATTTCCTATGACCAGTTTGAAACCACTTTCGATCACCTTTCGGCCCATTTCCATCAGCCTCTGCATGCTTCCCGCCTTCATTAATTTCAATTTGATGAAATGAGCGCACCCCCAGTCCCTAGCCTTTTGGATATCTCTTTCATCATAAATGGACTCATCTAGCATCAAGGGGAGAGGAGAATGGGGAGCAAATCCACGCATCGTATCCCATTGGTCTTCGGGAAAAGGCTGTTCAAAGAGCTCAATGTTGCCCGGGTCCACGCTGCCTACAAACTGTAGGGCCTCTTCGAAAGAATAGCCTTGATTGGCGTCGATTCGAATCAGGGCCCGCCTTCCTACTAGCTCTTGGGCTTTTTTGACCTTTTGAATGTCCTCCTCTACCTGAAAGCCCACTTTTATCTTAATCGTTTCATATCCTTCTTCGAACAAGCGAGAGAGATATTCGGGAATCTCTTCCTGGTGGCGAACGTTCAATATACCCACCAGAGGCACTTCACCTTTCAGGCCTGCAGGGAGGGTAGACCAGGAAGGATCCATGGCCTCCAGGGCAGTCAAAAGTGGGGTAGTGGAGAAGGGAGAGGAGCTTTGATAAGGAGTCAGCGAATTGTAGGCTTCCCTGGAATCTCTGCCGGCAAGCTCTTTCCCCTTAGCCTTGACGAATTCCCATACCTTGGCTGGGGATTCCCAGGAATACCCCAGAAGAGGGGTACTTTCCCCCACGGTGATTTTACCATCCGACTGAAGGAGGGCAATCACAGTCATATAGGTAGGAATATCGGCGATGGCCGTATAGTAGGGATGGGTTAAGGGAATTTCCATTCGGTAAAGGCTAACCGAGGTGATTTTCACAGAAGCTCCCCCTGGGCGAAGATAAGTTGTAAATGGTTTTCGACCTGGGCAGAACGGATTGGTGTCTTCCGCCCAGAGCCCTTTAGGGCCTGAAAGCCCCTTGGCCTCAAAATCTTAGGAGATGTTTGGTTTCATTTGTTCCAAATACTTGCCGATTTCTTTCTTGGAATATTCATCCGCTCCTAGCGTGGTAAAGGGGATTCTTGAATGCTTAAAGATTCCCATTTGCTTTAAAATCTCATTGGGATGGGTACTTTCATTGTAACCAAACTCCCCCCCATAAACCAGAATGGCCAAAGGGAGGATCTTTGAATACCAGATCGCGCGGGCTTTATCGATGTCATTGTTCTCGAAGGCCTCCCACATCGCCACGTGTTCAGCGGGTAAAATCGCGGTTAGATACCCCGACATTCCCACGGGCCGATTGGGTTTATCCCAAGCGTAATGGAGTTGGTGGAAGTTATAATAAGACTTCCCAGCTATGATTTTGATCCTGCTTTCCGCCAACCCATCGACCGTTTTTTTGTATCCAGATAATTCTCTTTCACCCGCTTTCATATATTGGACGCGGGGGGCAGCTTCCTCGATCATCCTCAGGGTTTCCGGCGACATGATTCCAGGCCAGCCACCTAGGGTGTTGTAAAAGGCTATGGGTATGTTTACGGCATTGCTGACTCTTTTGAAGTGTTCAACAATGTCCTTTTGAGGATGATTACCCAACGGGCGGGTCAAAGGGGGGCCCGTCAAAAAGACTACATCGACTCCCATTTTTTCAACCTCTTTCGCTCGCTTGATGGCGGTTTCCGTGTCCCATGCCGATGCTCCAACAATGGTAGGCACCCGGCCATTTACTTCCTCCAATATAATTTCTGTGAACTTCCTCCTTTCAGCGTCGTTGTAGTCAAAATCCGCGCCACTGTTGAAGGCCATGACATGAACGCCTTTTCGGAGCAGCCATCGAATGTGGTTTCTAAAGCTTTTTTCATCAAATGCCCCGTCCTCATCACAGGGGCAATATTTGGTCAAAATGGCAACGACTCCCCGGATCTCTTTCTTAGCCATTCCAAGGACCTCCTTTTGGGAAAGATTTTCGAGATAGCATTACCACGATTTTTCTCGGCAAAACAGATTTTCTTGGTTTCCCTAAAATAAGCATGATTTAACCCTCCATCCGATCAAAAGTTCATTCATCGAGTGAATCAATATCTTCACCTTCATCCTGTTGAATACTGGTTGAAATATACATATTTTATGGAAATTGGTCAACTGACACTTTCAGTCAACTATCTTTATATAGCCTCTTTTACCTCCTTCCCAGAGTAGGCAGGATCAGCCTCCTAACCAAACCTCCATCGTGACCAGGGTTCGATGACCCAATCAACTTATTAGGGCTTTAGGAGGCAGGGAACAAACTGAAGTAAGGGCTCTTGGCCCAGGAAGAAGTAAGTCCTC
>JAHJQK010000191.1 GCA_018819135.1 Pseudomonadota bacterium
TCGGAGAACTGCCGCCCATAAACATGGATTAAACCCGGGCTGCTCATGGGTACGGAGAAAGCCACGGCGTAATCCTTATCTTCCGGCGCCATAGCCCGGGTGGGCATGACCACCGTGTAATGGCAATTCAGAGCGCCGGTCTGGTGGGCTTTGGCTCCCCGCACGACGATCCCGTCTTTCTTCTCCTCCACCACATGAAGGTAGAGGTCGGGATCAGCCTGTTCGCTGGGCCGAAGACTTCGATCACCCTTGACATCGGTCATGGCAATGCCCGCGATCAGGTCGTTCTCCTGAAGACGTTTGAAAAAACTTTTAAAACGCTCGTGGTACTTCGTCCCGAACTTCTGATCTACTTCATAGGTGGCCAGGTACATAATGTTCCCGCCGTCGCAGGTGGTGCATCGCTGAAAGCAGGTGGCCGTCATCTGGCCCAGCAGTCGAAACATCTTGACCTTTTTAACTAGGTCATCGCGGCTCTGGTAGATATGGCAGAAGCGGTTCACCTTCTGCCCGGTGAGGTGTGAGCGGGCCGTCAGCAGGTCTTCGTGGAGGGGGTCATGAGCGAGGTCATAGGTAAGGGCCACAGAGTTTTGGGAGGGTTTAACCATGGGATGATCATGGGGGTCCAGCATTTTCTCCCCGAAAAGATACACTGTGGGATGAGGGTTCATCTCCTTCAGGCTTTGAACATATTCTTTGCCGGTTTTTAGAGCCATTGGCATCCTCCCTCAATAGAGAATCATTCTATTCTCAAATCCGAAAAAGTTTTTGAGCATTTCGCAGAAGGATTTTCTCTTTTACTTCCGCCTTCATCTGTATTTTTTCGAAATCGGTCAGCCACCGTTTTGGAGTCAAATAGGGATGATCGGATCCGAAAAGGCACTTATCTTGTAAAAAAGTGTTCGCATACTGGACAAGGGAAGAAGGGAAATATTTGGGAGACCAGCCGGAAAGGTCAATATAGACATTCGCTTTGTGCATAGCCACAGCCAGCATTTCATCTTGCCAAGGCCAGGCTGGGTGAGCCCCAATGATCGTCAGCTCGGGAAAATCTGCCGCCAAGTCATCGATATAAGGAATGGGCCGACAGTACTTCAGTCGAATCCCATCTCCCCCAGGGACACCCGCTCCGTACCCCGTGTTTCCCATATGAAAGAGGACAGGCACCTTTAACTCAGCAATCTTCTCCCAGAGGGGATAGAACCGCTGGTCACTCGGGTAGAATGCCTGAGCTGCCTGCTGAAACTTAACCCCGCGCAAGCCAAGATCCTTTATGGCTATTTCCACCTCTTGAATGGCCACCTTGCCCTTCCAGGGGTCCACCCCGGCAAACCCGATGAAGGTCTTAGGGTATTTCTTGACCAGCCCGGCGACGTATTCATTAGAAAGCCTCTTGTTGCCGGTATTGGTTTCGGCATCCCACGCCAGAAGAACTCCCATAATGTCCAGAGACTGATATTGCTCGGCCAGAGCTTCTTCGGTCAATACCTCAACCTTTTTCCCGAAGAAACGAAAGGCGTCTTCAATGTATTTGCCCCCGCAATCGATGACGTCTTCTTTTGTTCCCGGATGAACATGAGTGTCGATGGCTTTCATCTTCCCTCCTTTCTAAAAAATTGACCGAGATCAAATCTTTGTGGACCTTCTCCCGATTCTTTTTCTAAAAGTTTTTTTCGGCCTAAGGAATTCTCGGAGAGGCAAGGTGACCATACTGCTCTGAGTCTGGATCCCGGAGACGAAAAAATCATACAGCGGTTTGGTTGCCTCAGTTAAGGTAGATAATCTCCCCAAGATGGACCCTCGAATGGTGATGTGTTCAATGGCGCCCAAAATTGCATCCCGGAGCAACCTGGAATCAACATCCGACCGAATAACTTTCTCCTTTTTCCCTTCTTCAATGATTTGCGCCACAAGCTTGGCGAATTCACGGATCAACTGATACGCCCTCGTGGACTGGAAGCGGGGGTTTAGCCGGATGTTTTGCAGAAGAATCAGCACATAATCTTGGTTTTTTTCATAAAAATGGAGATGGTACCAGATAATCTTACGGAGTTTGGAAAGGGTACCTTTGATTCCCTCTAAATGCTCGCGGAGGCTGGAAAAGAAATTTTCCATCCGTTCTTCGGGGATGGAAAAGAGCAGGTCTTCTTTGTTCTCGAAATAATGGTAAATGCTGCCTTCGGCAATTTTGGCTATCTGAGCGATCTGGGCGATGGTGGTCTCATGGAAACCTTTTTCGGCGAAGACCCCCGTCGCCACTTTTAAAATCAGCCGCTTCTTGCTTTCCCCTTGGGGGGTCCTCTTCTTCGGTGAGGAGTCAGAAAACTCCCTTTTTTTATGTGCCATGGTAACCTTCTTGCAATGACGAGAAGAGACCGAATACTGCAGGCACGTGACCAGGTAAAAACGTTCCCAACTTTATTCGAATGATACTCAATATGCATCCTTTGTCAAGAAAATTTTTAGTGATATTAAAAAATCTCCTCCTCCCATTTTTTGTAAAAATATTTTTATTATCATAATTTTATAGGCGTTTCGCCCATGCGGTGGCCAAACCAGATCGAAGGTGAGTCAAATTCGAAGATCTTAAATTCAGAGGAATTGCAGGTTCGGAAATTTAAATGACTTTTTCTCCCCACAGACCTTCAATGGCCTCAACAGAGTATCCCAGCTCTTTGAGGATCTCTTCGGTGTGCTGCCCCAAGGATGGGGCTGGGTGAACTACCTCCCCCGGAGTTTCTGAAAGCTTGATGGGGATGCCGATCTGTTTCCAAGGGCCAGATTGAGCATGTTCTACATCAATGATCATCTTCCGATGCTTAACCTGTGGGTCCTCGATGGCTTCCCTCATGTCTTTGACCGGTCCCAGGCAAATGTCTTGCCCTTGAAAAAACGCCACCCATTCATCGCGGGTCTTTTGGCGAAAGGTCTTTTTTAAAAAGGCATAAACCTCCCGGCCTTTTTCCCCCTCGGCCCACTGATGCCCGACGAAATCTTCCCTCCCCAGAGCCCGACAAAGATTGGCCCAAAAATGCGGCTCCAGAGGCCCTAGAGTAATCGCCTTCCCATCCTTGGTCTCGTAGAGTGAATAACAGGGGATGTTTCCAGCCAGCCAAAATTTTCCCCTCCTGGGTGTCTGACCTGTAGAGAGATACTCAGCTAAAGGGGCATGCTGAAATCCGATTACCCCGTCGAGCATGGAAATGTCCACGAACTGACCTCTTCCCGTCCTCTGGGCTGCCATCAGAGCCAGCAAAATCCCTACGGTGGCCATTAACCCACCTGCACTGTAGTCGGCGATAGGCACGGCGGGCAAGGAGGGAGGCCGATCTTCGAACCCTCCCAAGTCCAAGATCCCGCTGTAGCCAAGGTAATTAATGTCATGACCGGCCAACAGCCGATAGGGGCCATCCTGACCATATCCGGAGATGGAACAATAAACAATCTGGGGATTCACCTCTTTCATCCGGGAATAATCAATTCCCAGGCGTTCCACTACCCCGGGGCGAAATCCTTCCACCACTGCGTGGGCGGTCTTGGCCAGCTCGAAGAAGATTTTTTTCCCCTGCGGGGATTTGAGATTTAAAGCCATGCTTTTCTTGTTGCGATTGAGATTAAGAAAACGAAGGCCCACTCCATTGATCGTGGGCTTATCGCGTCGGAACCAGTCTCCTCCTTCCGGGTTTTCGATCTTAATCACCTCTGCCCCAAAATCAGCCAATAGATGGGTACAATAAGGGCCCGGAAGAGTAACGGTCAAATCCAAGATGCGAATACCTTTTAATGCCGACATCTTAACCCCTCCATCGATTACAATTATTTATAAATCCCTGCAATTTCCTTTTAAATGATCATCCCGCCGTCGCAATAGATCACCTGGCCGGTAATATAAGAGCTTTCATCCGAGGCTAAGAAAAGAGCCAAATTCGCGATATCTCGAGGGGACCCCATGCGGTTTAAGGGAACGATAGAGGCTAAGGTCTTCTGCATGTGTTCGAGAATCGTTGCAGGCATGGACTTGAGCATATCCGTCCAGATCAATCCCGGGGCAATGGCGTTGACGTTGATCCCCTTGGATGCCAGCTCTTTGGCCGCGGTCCTGGTCATTCCGATAACCCCCGCCTTCGACGCTGAATAGTTAAGCTGCCCCGGATTTCCTCTCCACATGACTGAAGAGAGATTGATAATTTTCCCATACCCTTTTTCCCGCATGACCCGGGCCGCACACTGGGTGCAGAGAAATACGCCTTTCAAGTTCACGTCGATGACCTGATCCCATTGCTCATCGGTCATCTTATGCAGCATGGCGTCGCGAAGGATACCGGCGTTATTTACTTTGGCTCCTTCTTCGACGAAGCGCCAAGCAATCTCTTCTCCAATGCCCCGTCCGGCCCCGGTCACTATACCTACTTTGTCTCTAAGCCTCACTTTCCATCTCCTCCCCTATCCTAACTTTTTTCCCCTCCGCCATCCTCAAGGGAAAAAATGAATGTCAATGGATTACAGGAAAGCCCCTCCATTTTAATTCTTTCCCGGCCAAGATTTTTTTAAGCTTTGTATCAACGACGAAAAAGGCTACCGCCCAAGATGTCTATTCATGATTCATTACTGCTATCTGTTGAGAAGCTGGATTTAGTAAAAGTTAACCGGAAAACAAGGAAACCCTATTTAAATATTTTTCCCAACCTCTATTAAGGCCGCCAATGCTTGCGCAACCTGGTCGTTTAAACCACACCTTTTATATCAGATAGATCAGAAAGTTTTCCACCTAAATCGGGAAAAAAGGGTATGAATTAAATTCAAAAATATTAAGTTTTATGGAGGAAGCAGAATTTAAGGAGCGGGGAAGGGCAGGAAAGAAAAAAGGGTAAAAGAAGTTGAAAAGCTTCCTGCCTTGTGGTAATTTCCCATTCAAAACGCCAGAGATGGCAGACGGACATTTCCTGCTTGAGGAGGGAGCGATGGACTACGAAGACATCCTTTACGAGGCCAAAGAGGGAATCGCCAAGATCATCATCAATCGGCCCAAGGTGTACAATGCTTTCCGGGTAAAAACCATGGACGAACTTATTGACTCTTTTGAGAGGGCCGAAGCGGACGAAACCGTGGGGGTGGTCATTTTCACCGGCGCCGGGGAGAAGGCCTTTTGCTCGGGAGGGGATATCTCGGTCATGGGGAAACTCACTCCCAGCATCGGTCGAGCGTGGTTGGGCAAATGCCTCCAGCTTTCCAACATCATGCGTTGGCTGAGTAAGCCGATCATCGCGGCGGTAAACGGGTATTGCCTGGGTGGCGGCAACGAGCTCAACGTGCTCTGCGATATCACCATTGCTGCGGAAACAGCTGTTTTCGGCCAGGTGGGGCCGACGGTGGGCAGCTCTCCCATCTGGTGGGGCATTCTCCCTATGCCTTTTTGCAAACATTCTTCGAGGGTAAGTCCGGGGACACGGGCCAGAGGTCTTCCAGAGTAAACTCCTCCCCTTATATCCCCCCAGCTCTTTGCTCTTTGAGCTTTAAGCGAAACTACCGGACCAACAGCAACTGGCCATCATTCTGGATTCCCAGTCCGTGTTTAACTGCAGTTTTGATCTGAGGCAGGTTCCAGGCATCACCCGTCAGGTGGTTGACGGCGGCGTAATTCTGGAGGAGTCGAACCCCCTGCACGTCAAGAGCCACCGGATCACCGGAAGCCAGGATGATTCCCGGATGGACGGCAAGCCCGATAGCCGGCCCACCGCTGACGAAGGAGACTCGTCCATCCATGACGATCAGATCGGGCTTGATGGGGATGCTCATTTCTACAGCCCGTTGGGCAACGAACATGTTGTTATCCCCATGGAGTAGGGTTCGGTCGGCCAGGTGGGTCATGCCCACCGTAAGCTTTAGGCTCATGGAAAACCCAGCCAGGTAGTGGGTCTTCATCGTGGGTAAGTAGACAATTTTATCGAAGCTTTCCAGATCCTTGGGGTAAGCGATGAAGTCGAGGTATTCTCCTGAAATGGGTACATTGAAGAATTGGGATTTATCAAAATCCAGCAGGGGGATCTTCATTTCGGCCATCTTGGACAAAAGACCAGCATTCTTCAAAACCTTCTCAGTCGGCGCCCAGGGCCGTCCTACGCTCTCTCCGACGGAGATTTTCGTACAGCCTTGTTCTCGCAGCAGGTCGATGACGGCCACTAAAAAGTCCAAGGCCGTTGAGCCTGGGGGTGGGTCATCGCTGTTAAAGTTGGGTTTGAGAAGAATGCGGTCTTGCGGTTTAATGGATTTATCAAATCCCCCCAGCAAGGCCACAGCCTTACGGATGTCACTTTTGAGATCATTGCTGGTGAGGACGAAAGAGACCAGGGCTTTGCCCTCCTTATGGTAAGGGTTAGGCCGACGATGGCGCAAAGGCACTGTCCCGACAACCTCTTTCTTCATCAACGGCGGATAATCTTTAGGTCGCATCTCCGCCATAACGGCCTGGTATTCCTCTCGGTGAAAGACTACCTCTTCGGGCTTAAATCTCATTCCCTTTCCTCCTGTTTACCGGATTGACGATTCAATTTTGATGATCTCGTAAAAAGTCCAATAAGCCGTCACTTGTTCAGAACTACTTGAATGAAATAGATTCCCGCTTTCGGGAATGACGAAAATGGGGGCACGAATACTTTTTACGGATCCATCAATGTTGAGATGGGTGAGTCATGAAACGTCGCTACTTGCTTAATTTATCTTAGCGGGAATTTTTCAAATTGCCAACTAAAAATTGTCAAAATTACCCGGCCAGAGCGACATTTTACTTGGCAACGATCTTCTGTTGAGAGAAAATAGAAAGGGATAGGAACCTTTTAAACCATGATCCAATACCTGAAAGAATATATCCTCTTCAACCCCATTGTATGGGGGATCGTGGCCGTCGTCGTATGGATCGTAGGGGCAGCCTTCATCAAGGCTTGGCGTGGAAAGGATGAGGATTGATATGGAGAGATTCAAAGAAATGGTTCATTGCTGCAATGAAGCCTGCGCTCAACCCATCGAGGTTGAATTTACCGCAGCCACCCGTAAGTTGCGCATCACCTGCCCTTCCTGCGGGCAACTCAATCAGGTTGAGATTATTTTTCCCTCCGATCGCGGAGGATCCGCGGATCGGTTCGGCCCACCCCTAAACGGCGAAAAGATGAAAATTGTTGTTGTGCCCGGCGATTAAAAAAGGGCCGGAAGTTAAATGCCCATTAACCCCAAATAAGTTGGTTTGAAAATCTTCTTTAGATGTCGCCTTTCATTGAGATTTCTGAAAAAGTTTTCTTAATCTTACCCGAGGTTTCTTAAGCCCCTTTTATCCACTTTCTCCTATCCCTTTAGCGACCGTCGATACCTGTGAGGTCTCATCGGGAGAGGGTTCCGGCCAGCCCGTCGGAGCGGAGCGACAATACCTACCTAAGATCCTATCTTCTCCTCCTCAATTCGCCGAGAATGAGGGGGCGGATGGGTGGGAAGAAGTCATCCTGTAGGCTTTAATTGTACAAGGGTGGCTCCCCACCCTCCGGCGTCTTCCCCGGCCAAACGATAAGAAACAACACCCGGTAGCCGTTCCAATATGGCATGGACGGTCTGCCGCAGGGCTCCCGTGCCCTTCCCGTGAATCACGCGAACCTGAAGGATCCCATGCTCTCTGCATGCGGTCAGGTAATCGGGTAAGAGATCTTTCACTTCCTTCGGCTGAAAGGTATGTAAGTCAAGGATTCCATCGATCGGGAGTTCAATAGGTTCAGATTCTTCCATTCTTTATCGCCTCAGGAAAATTAGGTTGAGCAAAAGGTCCTTCGCCCGCCAAGCCGGAAGATTAATTTGCGCCCCGCTGGAAGAGGGCGCGGATGATGTTGGGAAAATTCAAGCGCCACCGGAAGACCGGCCACTTAATCTCTCCTTTGTCGCAGACCGTAGACATGCTTACCCGGTCGAAACTTTCCTTCAGAGCCAGGAGCATCTGGCTTCGTTCTGGCTCGTCCAGAAGGACGATCTCGTCAACCTTGCGGATCATCTCCCCGGCCAGGAGGATACGCTTCTCGGTCCGGTCAGCGGTCTCCTTGTCCAGCAGGCCAAAATGCTCCTTCCAGCGGTTTAAACGAAGGCCGGCTTGGTAGGAACTCACGACGATATCATCGCGGGTCATCCACCTTGTCTCGTAACTCAGAGTATACTTCCAGCTTGGAGCCAGGAGGGCTTTTCGGTAGTCTTCCAAATTTTTGCAGAACACCCGGTAGCCGGTCTCATCGGCTTTTTCGAAAGCAATGGAGCCAGGATCGAGGAAGGGAGCCAGCGGGGAGATGAAAGGATTCAGGCGCCGGCCAAAAGTTTTCATCAGGTATGCGCAGTAATCGATGGTCTCCATCACCGAAACGGGGGTCTGCTGGGGAAGTCCGATCATGAAGAAGACGTCGAACTTGGAGCAGCCATGGTCCAGGGCGAAACGGATCGACTTCTCCATCTCTTGGTTGGTGAAATATTTCCCCGTAGCCCGGCGGACCTTTTCGTCGTGGGATTCGGGAGAGGTCTCAAAATTAAAGTTGGGAAAAGCTTCGGCGACCATCTGGAAATAGGATTCCGGAGCCGGGGTGAAAAGCTCCAAGACTACCTGATTTTTCGGCCGGACAGGCCGGATACGCGAAAGAAGGGTTTGACCATAGCTCTCCCCGGCCTGCCGCAGGTCTCCAACGACGAAGATGGGAGCATTGGTGTACCTGGAGATGGAAAGGATATCATCGGCAACCTTTTCCGGACTGCGAAAGGCGCAGGATTCCCTGGAACAGAAGCGATCCAGCCCGAAACGAGATCCCCCGCAGAAGACGCAGTTGTGGGTACACCCCCGGCAGGTCATCACCGCCGTTATGGGATATTCCCACCAATCATGGATGGGGATCAAAGATTTCAGGTCAAAATATTTTATCACCGAGCGGAAGAAGGTGGAGTAGTTATTGGAATATTCGTCTAAGTCCGGAAGGACATGGGTCAGGGGATTAGCATGCACCTCTTTCTTTCCATCTTTCCAGGTTAGGTTCGGGACCTCTCCTAAGGATTTGTTCTCCTTCAGGGCCACCAGAAGTTGGCGCAGAGGTTCTTCTGCCGAATCTCCCCGGACCACAAAATCCACCTGGGGGTAGCGGATCAGTTCTTCGTGAAAGTAGGTGGCGGAATAGCCGCCAAGGATTACGGGAATATCAGGGTGACGTTTTTTGCAGAGCGCGGCAACCTCTAAGGAGCCATGGGCGTGGGGGAGCCAGTGCAGGTCAATACCGAATGCACGGGGATGAAGTTTGGCAATGAGTTCTTCGGGGTCAAAATCTTTGTCTTTCAGCATCCGCAGAGCGAGGTTAATGATCCGCACATGAATGCCGTTCCTTTCCAAATGCTCGGCAATGGAAGAGAAACCGACCGGGTACATCTCAAAAATAGGCGTTGACGGAACAAGATCAGAGATGGGCCCGAAGAGAATCGGGAGTTTACGGAAATCATAGACGGAGGGAGCGTGCAGGAGAATTAAATCTGGCCTGAAAAACATTTCCAATCCATGAATACCTTCAAATTCAATTGTATAGAAATTCCCTTTTTGGACACGGATTCACCTTGTTAGATGTTTACTATCTAACAGGATAAACCCAGATTACCAGGATAAACCAAAAAGAAAATAATGATCCGTTGTTATCTGCGCAAATCGGTGTCCTATTAAATTTAAAGAAAGTTTAAAATAACAGGGGATATTGAAAAAAACAAGGAATTTCTCTCTTGAAAATGGGACAATTGTAATGTGCTCAGACGTGATTTGTTCGCAGGGATTTAGATTCTTTCTTGCCAGCTCTGGGGATTACGTTTGGCATGGAATACAGCGAGAATAACCACGGTGTCTGGTTCAACCCTTTTCGACTGCCGAAAGCAGAAGGTCTCTATGCCAGGATTCCCCTTGTGGGATAGGAAATGCTTTTGACTGGAAGACTTGTTTGAGAATGTTCTCGATACCGTTGTAGAAGTTATGTAACAGCGCCCCTACACCGGCAAGCTCAAGCATGGAGAGGGTCGATAGTTGATGGGAAGGCAGTACAGAGAGTGAGTTCTCAATAGCCTCGTACTCGGCCTCGATACGAAGACGGTAGTCAGGCATAGAGAGGCACGCCCTCCCGCTGGATGAGTTCAACGAAACGGCTCTTAGTGGACAGGTCTACGACATCAACCGGTTTTGATAAGGCGCACAGAAGCTCACCATAGAAGGTGAAAAAATCCTTGTCCTCAATACCTTCTACCCCGATGTCGATATCGCGGCTTTCCTTGTCAGGAGACAGGCTGGACCCAAACAATACCACCCGCTTTGCATGGTACTTGGCGGCCGTCTTCTCGATTATCTGTCTGTCCTTATCGGCAATCATGCGCCCATTATATCATATCCCGATAGAATTGGTTCCTGTTTTCAGGTGCTAACGCTCGGCCTCAGCGGCCCGAGCGTAGCGAGGGTCCACCTGCAGGTCGTTGTTCGGCCTTCCTCTTCCTCTTGATAATTGCCGCTAGACTGCGAAGGGCATCGTTTACCGATTTGTGGTCGGGAAAATACTCCGCCACGTCGGGGTCAATAACTACGACGTTGGTGCCCTCGGCATACCGCTTCGCATACTTACCGCGGACTCCGCCACTGAAGTCGTATTCTTCGAGCATCTCTAGATCATTCTTCATTTTTTTCATATCGGATTCTCTCCCTGTTCGTCGCCAATCTGGCGCTTATGATTCGGATTCGATCTCCTCGTTCGGTGTGAACAACGACCAGCAGTCGGCCTCGCTGGGATTGCCCAATCAGGACGAAACGTTCCTCATCCTCCGAATGCAGCGGATCGTCTATCGTCCCCGACAATGGATCGCGAAATGCCGTGCTTGCCTCGTCGAATGAGATACCGTGTATATTGAGGTTTCGTCGCGCCTTCTTTGGGTCCCATTCGAACAGTAGTGCCATAAGAATTTAATTTCCTTTTTGGGGCCGAACGTGCTCGCGGCTGAGCTGTGGGCCGAAGGTTTGTCTGCTCCAGTCCCGCTGAGCGGGATTCCAGCCGTGATCAGCGGGGCGCATTACGCATCCAGTGGATCGTATCATCAAGACATGGCGTTTTCAATCTCGCCTTTTAATTTTATGAATACCGGCTCAGCATCTCTTACAAGCGACTCCATCCGTTCAGGGAAGAGGTTGAGAGCATAACCGTTGCCGAAAAGTGGCCATGGGCAAGATAGCTGTTCAAATAGTCCAGCTGTTTGAGAACGTTTTCGATCCTATTGTAGAAATTGTAAAGCAGTGCTGCTACACCGGCAACTTCAAGCTTGGAGAGAGTTGATAGGGGCATGTACGTATTATATCATGCTTTAAAGGGATTGGTCTTCATTATTTCTTGCTAACGAGCCCTTAGACGCGAGCACGTTCCTCCGGAACACCATGATCTGCACTCATGTCGCTTGAAAGAACATCCTTGCGGTCAGGAGTCCTTTCGATCATCAAGTTTATCTTGCCAGGTTTTTTCCTCATCGAGGATATGCACAACCTTCCACCCCCGCTCCTGCAAGCTCCGTCCGATGAATCGGCGGTGGCAACGCCAGGGCAGGCGTTCCGCACAAACGATGGCGCAGCGACAACGCGAAGCCATCCGTTCCAAAAGCTCCATGCCTGCCAGGTATTCAAGGGTCTGGGTATAAGCTTCATAACCACCCTTGCGGTACCCTCCCAGTTCCTTGCCCAGATAGTAATACCCCCATCCCTGTTCACCTAAAGATTGCAGGAGGGTCTCTTTTTCGAAGTGAGGGAATTTGCTGGTAGGAAAGCTGCGCACGTCCACCACCATCTCGAGGGCATACGATTGCAGCAGTTTTACAAACTCGCCAAAAGTCCGGTTGCTGGTCCCCAAAGTAAATATAATATTCTCTAAAACCACATCTTTCATTATCGCTTTTCACCTTGTGCCTTATACATTTTTTATTAACACGTTTTCCCTGGCAGAGCAAGAATGCCATAGAAAATTATCGGGATAAATGATATATTTTAAAAGCTTTCTGCTATTCTCTACAGACGATCCAAGAAAGATATTTCAGTAAAAAAATTCGGATTGCGGCAAGCGGATCGTCCTCTGGCAAAGAGCTGATAAAGGGAAGAATGTGGTGAGCGCGATCTTATCCATCATCCTGTTCAACGTGTTGCTGACCCTGTTGTTTTACCTGTGATCCTAAATCGGCTCAAACAAGACGGAGCCAAATCTGGGAAACGAAGGAAGAAAAAAATGATAATTCGATGCTGGGGAGCAAGGGGCTCCATTCCAGTTTCCGGA
Source organism: Pseudomonadota bacterium (assembly GCA_018819135.1). Lineage (GTDB taxonomy): Bacteria > Desulfobacterota > SM23-61 > SM23-61 > SM23-61 > JAHJQK01. The sequence continues at coordinate 12,333 of JAHJQK010000191.1, forward strand.
CCAGAATACCTAAAGTACGGGGGAGATACCACCTGCATTGAAATCAGAACGAGCGAGGATGAAATCATCATCATTGATGCCGGCACGGGCATCCGGAAGTTAGGGAGTCGATTGCTGGAAGAAGAAAGATTTCAATACAATATGATTTTTACCCATTCCCATTGGGATCATATTTTGGGATTCCCCTTTTTTAAACCGATCTACCGGAAGGAAACGTCCATTCGCATGTTTGGCTGTCCTTTTACTCAGGATTCCATAAAAAAATGATCTCCAAAGTCATGGCGGCCCCCAACTTTCCGGTGGATTTCGAGAATGTGCAAGCGAATATTTCCTACCATCAATCCTGCGAAAATAGCTTTGCCATTAAATCCATGAATGTGACCCCCATCGCCACCAGTCATCCCAATCCGGGGATCGGATACAAATTCATGGAGGACGGCCGGGCCTTTGTTTTCCTCACCGACAATGAGCTGACTTTTATACATCCCCGCGGACTGGATTATAAGGACTATGTTGATTTCTCCTCCGGCGCGGACCTGCTCGTCCATGATTCTGAATACACCGAGGAAGAATATAAAACGAGAAAGTCTTGGGGCCACTCGGTTTATAAAGATGCGTTGAGGTTAGCCCTGGACGCTAAGGTGCAGAAATTTGGCTTGTTTCACCATAACCAGGAAAGAACAGACGCCAGCATAGAAGAAATGATCCAAGACTGCCGGCAGATAATCGGGGATCAAAAGGCCAATATGGAATGCTTGGGGATTTATGAAGGAATGGAAATCCAGTTGTAAGTATTTTTTAGCCACAGAGCACACAGAGACCACAGAGCTATAATCAAAATCTTAAAAAAAACTGAAGAGAGACACAAAGAAAAAGGGCAAATGATGCCAATAAAACATAAAAGATATGCAATTTAGGCCTTTGGTCTTTAACCTTAAAGTTTGATATTTTTACCTCTGTGTTCTCTGTGAACTCTGTGGCCAAAACTGATTATGGATATTATTCTTGAAGCCCGTGACCTTGCTTTCAGCCTTGATGGAAGGCAGATCTTCCAGTTCCAGAATCTGAACTTTCGCTTACAGCGGGGCGAAATTTATGTGGTTTTAGGGGAGAGCGGCAGCGGAAAGTCAGTCCTTTTGAAGCTTTGCAGCGGGCTTTTTTCTCCAGCCAATGGAAGGGTGGAGATCGCAGGAATCAACCTGGCTACCGCCTCTAAAGAAATCTCACAAGCCATGCGGATAAAGATGGGCTTTGTTTTTCAGGAAGCCGCGTTAATCAGTAATATGTCGATCTATGATAACGTGGCGCTGCCTTTACGGTACCATACCAGATTAAAGGAGGCTGAAGTACAGGCCCGGGTTGCTGAAAAAATGGCCCTTTTCGAAGTGGACCGGCAATATGACCGCTCCATCCCTGCTCAGTTGAGCCTGGGAATGCGCAAGCAAGCGGCTTTAGCCAGAGCCCTGGTCCTGGAACCCGAACTTCTTTTTCTGGACGAACCGGGTACGGGCCTGGGGGGAGAAGCCGAATATCTGGTCTTCAAAGCTTTACAGGAGTATCATCAGAAAACCCGGGCAACCTTTTTGATGGTCACAAGCGAAGGACCTTCCGCTTTTACCATTGCTGACCGTATCGGCCTCTTGGAAAAAGGGCGTATCGTAACCGAAGGTCCAGCCCAGGAGATGCAGGAACGGTTGGCCCAGGTGAAACAACCGGCGTCTGGGTCCACATGAATTGAGGAGAAGTTGCCATGCAGATGTATTTTCGAATCAAACATTTCGATCGCTACGTGGGAATCTTTGTTATTCTGGCCCTGGCCCTGATCGTCGTGAAGCTGGTCTTCATCGCCCGGGGGCAGAAGTGGTTTGAAAAACGTTACCATTACTCGGTGGTATTCAATAGGGTCATCGGCCTGAAGCCGGGTACGGGAGTGACCATTTCCGGAATGGAAGTGGGCAATGTAAAATCACTGCGCCTGAATCCCCAGAATAAGGTAGAATTAACCCTGGAGATTCTGGAGACCTACAAGGATAACATCCGCCAAGATTCGCTGGCGAAGATTGTCAGCACTCTCCTGGGCGCTAAAACGGTAGAAGTCACCATGGGCTCACCGGACCAGCCGCCTCTTCCGGTAGGAGGAACTCTCGTTTCCGATGAGCCCAAGGAACTGACCGACATCTTGAAAGAGGTCGATGTCGAGACTCCCCTCAAGAAGCTGGACGAAGCTTTGGAAAACCTGAGGTCGGTAACAGGAAAACTCAATAACCCGCAGGGAAAACTTTTCACTCTACTGACCAATGTGGAATTTATCACCGCTCAGCTAAAAAACGGCCAAGGAGGCATGGGGGCTCTTCTCCAGGACAAAAAGATGCATGGAGAGATAAAAGCGGCCATCGAATCTATCCGCCGTTCTGCGGCCCAGGTAGAGGAGACAACGCAGCATGCTTCCCAATTTTCCAGAGACCTGCCCGGGGTGATGGCCGAAATTGACCGAACCTTAAAAGAGATTCCCACGGTTTTGGAGGATATAAAAAGGGCTGCTGCCGATCTGCCCCAAGTCACGAAAGATGTGCTCAAAGCCACAGGAGAGACACCAGCGATCACAGCCAATGTGAAGGATATCACCACCGACATGAAAGCCATTACGGGGAGTGTGAAGAAGGCTGCCCCGGAGATTCCCGATTTGCTGGCTTCAACCCATGAAAGTGTGGAGGAAGCGGAAAAATTAATCCAGGGGCTACAGAAGCACTGGCTGCTCAGAGGCTCGATGCCCAAAGCCCGGAGCGACACGCCGTTAGAGATCAGCCAGCGGGAGAGCCCGTATGAAAAAAAGGGGGAAAATTCTCGATGAGCGGAGCCCAGGACCTTTCTCTTTACCTTGCTTTTGCCGCCGGAGTTCTATCCTTTCTCTCGCCCTGTGTTTTGCCGTTGGTCCCTTCCTACGTGGCTTTCCTCACCGGCCTTTCCTTCGAGGAACTCACCTATGAACATCCGAAGCAGAAAATGCGCTGGATTATCCTTAGCCATTCTTTGCTTTTCATCTTGGGGTTCAGCGCACTTTTCACCCTCCTGGGAGCTTCGGCCACGCTCATCGGCCAATTCCTGGCGGCCCACCGGGACACCATCCGCATCGTGGGCGGAGTCATGGTCATCCTCTTCGGACTTTTCATCAGCGGGGTCTTCTCTTGGGCTTTTTTGCAGCAGGAGAAGAAAGTGCATCTCCGCGCCAAACCTTTGGGGTACGTAGGTTCCTTCCTGGTTGGCGTGACCTTCGCTGCTGGCTGGACCCCCTGTGTCGGACCGATCCTCTCCTCCATCCTGCTTTATGCCAGCACGGCCGAGGACATGCGATCGGGGATTTTACTCCTGATTTTCTATTCTTTAGGGTTAGGGCTTCCTTTTTTCGCCTGTTCTTTGGCTCTGAATTCCTTCCTGAGCGTCTTCCAGAAAGCCCGCAGGTACCTTGGAGTATTCAACAAGGTAGGCGGAGTCCTATTGGTCATTGTGGGTATCCTCTTGCTGACCAATTCTTTCGAATTCCTGAACCGAGTCCTAGGTCGATGGCTCCCAGCGCTGACGCTGCCGTGAGCCGCATTCCGGCCGCAAAGCGATCAAAAGGATGAAGGCGCCTGGAAAGAAGCGATGGCCATGATTCCGCAGATGGATAAAAACTCTCCCCTTCATCCTGTTGTTGCTTTTATCGAAAAAAGAGACCCCCTTTTGCGCATCCATGGCCTGAAGGGCTCCTCGGCGGCCTACGTTCTCTCCCAGATCGCCCGCCAGGCCCATTATCCCCTTGTGGTCATCACCGCCGACGAGGAGCAAGCAGAGCGCTTCTTCCAAGAGCTTCTCTTTTTCGTCGAACCCGCCCAGGAGGTGATCCATTATCCGAGCTGGGATCTGAAACCTTTCGAGAAAATCTCACCGCCGTCCGAGGTCATGGGGCAACGATGGAAGGTGAGAAATCGTCTCCTGGCCGATCCTGGCCCACGAGTCATTGTCGCTTCTTTGGCCGCAGTGCTTTCCCGCGTGCCTCCGCGAGAAGTTCTTCGCCGCTTTTCTTTTTGGTTATCGCCCGGACAGGAATTTTTGCGGGAAGAATTGATTGCCCGGCTGGAAGGGATGGGCTACTCCCGCGCCAGCCTGGTCTCGGCCAAGGGGGAGTTTGCCGTACGGGGACATCTGGTGGATATCTTTTCCCCTTCTGCCCGGTCACCCCTGCGAGTGGAATTGTCAGGGGATAACATAGAATCGATTCGGGCCTTTGATCCGGACAGCCAGCGTTCTTCGGAAGCCTTGGAGCGGGCCCTGATCCTGCCGGTAAAGGAGGTTTTGTTTTTCCAAGAATTCATCGAGCATGCCGCTGGCAAGCTCACCGCTGTCTTTGCCGATAACCCCGCTCTACAGGAATCCGCCAAAGGGCTTCGGGAAAAGATCCAACAAGGTATTCCCTTTCCAGCCGTGGAATCTTACCAGCCTCTTTTTTATCCCGCGCTGGAGACTTTCTTCGATTACCTCCCCCCGCAAGCGGTAATTTTTCTTGAAGAACCACCTGAGCTGGAGGAAGAATTGGCTCGCTTCGGGGAAGAGGGCCGGGAATATTGGCAGCATGCTTTGGCCCGGGGGGAATTCTGGCCGAAACCGGAAGAACTTTTCCTATCCCAGGAAGAGTTTGCAGATCTGAGCAGAGCATTTTCGCGGGTCGCTTTTCAAGGTTTGGAGGTAGGGGAGAAAGAACAGGCCACGGCGGTTTTACGCCTGGAGACAGAATCGAATGAACGTCTACGGTCCGAGCTCCTTGCTTCCAAGTCGACAGAAGGAATTTTACAGGTGCTGGCCCAACGCATTCGTTCCGGGGCAGAAAAAGGGGTGGTCACCCTTCTGACCAGTTCCGGTATGCGCTCCGCCCAGCGACTGGAGGAAATGCTCACCCGGCATGCTCTGAGCGTACAGACCCTGAGCAAACCCTTCTTCTCCTGGACTCCTGTCGATTCTGCAGGATGGAATGTTACCCTGTTGATCGGAGACCTTTCCCGGGGCTTTGTATTCCCGCAAGCCGGGTTGATGCTCATTACGGAGAGTGAACTGTTTGGCGACAAACGCCCGAGAAAACGCCCGGCCGTTCCTCGTAAGGATCATGCTCTGACCGCTTTTAGCGAGCTTACCGTGGACGATTATGTCGTCCATATGGATCATGGAATCGGAATCTATCGCGGTCTGATGAAGCTCATCTTGGGTGAGGAAGAACATGATTTTCTCCTCATCGAATACCAGGGCGGCGATAAACTTTATCTTCCCGTCTACCGCCTGAATCTGGTGCATAAATATGTAGGCAGCGGAGAAGATGGACCGCGAGTGGATAAACTCGGGGGCACTTCTTGGGAGAAAGCGAAACAACGGGTCAAACATTCCTTGCGAGAACTGGCCGAAGATCTGGTCAAGCTCTATGCCGCCAGGGCTGTGGTCAAAGGACACGCCTTCGCCTCTCCCGATGAATTTTTTAGAGAGTTCGAGGCATCCTTCGAATACGAAGAGACTCCCGATCAAATGCAGGCCATTGAAGATGTCCAGGGCGACATGGACAGGGAAAAGCCCATGGACCGTTTGATCTGCGGAGACGTTGGCTTCGGAAAAACCGAAGTGGCCCTCCGGGCTGCCTTCAGAGCCATAATGGATGGCAAGCAAGTCGCGATGCTGGTGCCCACGACCGTTCTCGCCCAACAGCACTTCCAGACGTTCTCCCGTCGTTTTACCCCTTATCCTTTCCGGGCGGAAATGCTCAGTCGTTTTCGGTCCCGGGCTGAACAAAAACAAATTTTGGAAGACCTGGCCAAAGGAAAAGTGGACTTGGTCATCGGCACGCATCGCCTGTTGCAGCGGGATGTATCCTTCAAAGATTTGGGCCTGTTAGTCATTGATGAAGAGCACCGCTTCGGCGTTAGGCATAAAGAGAAACTCAAGCACATACGGTCCAACTTGGACGTCCTGACGTTGACCGCTACCCCCATTCCCCGGACGCTGCAAATGTCCCTGGGGAGTATTCGTGACCTGAGCGTAATCGAGACTCCGCCGGAAGATCGACTGGCCATTCGTACCTATGTAACCGAATTTGATGAAGAAGTAATCCGCGATGCCATTCGCCGCGAACTCCGCCGTGGTGGACAGATCTTCTTTGTCCACAACCGGGTGCGGTCCATCCCCGCCATGGAGAAATTACTGCGAAGGCTGGTACCAGAAGCTCGCCTGGCCATTGCCCACGGCCAAATGGCCGAGCGGGACCTGGAAAGGGTCATGCTGGCCTTTGTCCGCAAAGAGGTCGATCTGCTACTGACCACCACCATTATTGAATCCGGCCTGGACTTTCCTGCAGCCAATACGATTATCATTAACCGGGCGGATAAATTGGGATTGGCCCAAATGTACCAGCTGCGGGGTCGGGTAGGAAGGTCAAAGGAAAGGGCCTATGCCTATCTTTTAGTTCCCGGTTTGGCCTCAATGGGGTCTGATGCTCGTAAGCGGCTGGAAGCCCTTCAGGAAGTGACCGAGTTGGGTTCCGGGCTGAAGCTGGCCATGCATGATTTAGAAATTCGGGGCGCGGGGGCACTTTTGGGAGATGCTCAATCCGGCCATGTCGTGGCTGTGGGCTTTGACATGTACCTGCAAATCCTGGAACAGGCAGTCCAGGAATTGAAGGGAGAAGAAGTAGTTGTGGAGGTCGAGCCGGAGATTGACTTGCCGATCCCGGCATTTATCCCCGGCGATTATGTCGAGGATATTAACCAGCGGCTTGTATTTTACCGGCGTTTTTCTATGGCCAAGACCAAAGAAGAGGTACAGGAAATCGGAGAAGAGCTGCGGGATCGTTACGGTTCCTTTCCTCAAGTCTTAGAAAATCTGCTGGAGGTCATGAATTTGAAACTGCTTTTAAAGAAAGGAAAGGTCCGCCGGGTATCGGCAGAGAAAGAAAGGGTTATCCTTACCTTCGACCCCAATTCCCCCGTTGATCCCAAGCGGCTGGTGACTGCCGTGGCCCAGGGGAGAGGGAAGAGAGAATTTACTCCAGATCAACGCCTGAAGCTCCGTCCAGTCGAAAAAGGATGGAAAGGAATGCTGGAAGAAACCAAAAAATTATTGCTGGAGATCCTTTGAAGTGTTAACATCTATTATTTAGGTCCCTGGCGATAAATTCGCAACACGAAATTCGAAACCGATGCCCAAAAATATATAAAATGCGGATGGCGAATTTCTCCATGATCCTCTTGGATAGAGGCGGTGCTGGTTCGAGCTTATGAAAATTATAATTTATCTGCTGGTTGGGCTATTCTCCCTTTCCCCCGGAAGCTCCCGGGGTGAGGTTGTGGAACGGATTGTGGCCCTGGTCAACAACGAAGTTATAACCTTGTCAGAATTGGAGGAAGCCGGGGCGCGTTTCTTCTACCAGGTAAAAGAATCCACCCTTCCTTCGGAGCGGGAGGAGAAACTGAAGAAAGCCCGGGAAGAAATCCTGAATCAGCTGATCGAGAACAAGCTTTTGGAGCAGGAAATTAAAAACAGGAAGGTGGAGGTCTCGGATAGGGATGTGGACTCGGCCATCGAGGGAATTAGGAAGGAAAATCGTCTGAACGAGAACGAGCTGAAGATGGCTCTGGCCAAAGAAGGAATGACCTATTCCGTCTACCGGCGTCATATCCGCGAGGATCTGGGGAAAATGCGCCTGGTCAACCGGGAGATTAGATCAAAGATTGTTTTAAAAGAAGAAGACCTGCGCAAGATTTATCAGGAAAATATAAAAGACTACACTGATCCCTTGGAAGTCAAGGTGCAACAGATCTTTCTTCCCGTGCCTCCGGGGGCAACGGATGAACAAATCAAGGCCATCCGTAAAGAAGCTGAGACTCTTCTGGAAAGGGTCCGAGCAGGCGAAGATTTTACTCAACTGGCTAGGGCGCATTCCCGGGGGCCAGGAGCCAAGGAAGGGGGAGTCCTTGGCTTTTTCAAGGAAAAAGAATTGGTCCCCGAGCTGGAGAAAGCAGCTTTTCCCCTGAAAGTGGGGGAAGTGAGTGATCTGGTCCAAGGACCGGATGGGTTTCATATCCTGCGGGTGCTGGAACGCAAGGGCGGGGAACCCAGGGCATTTGCCGAGGTCCAGAACAAGATTCGCGAGGCCAAATTATTAGAGGAATCCGAGCAAAAATTCAAAGAATGGATGAAGACCCTGAAGGACAAAGCCTACATCGAAATCAAGCTCTAAAAAAAGGAAAAATTCTAAATTTCAATCTTGACCATCGCCGTTGATCAGCATTCATAGAATTCTTATGGCTTTCCAAAAAAAAGACCTGCAACCTAAAATCGCCATCACCATGGGGGATCCGCGGGGAATTGGTCCAGAAGTAGTCCTCAAGGCCTTCGCCCGGCTCTCCCATCAAAGAGTTTGCGTACCTCTGGTTCTCGGAGACTTCAATATTCTGACCCGCACCGCGCAGGCCTTAAATTTAAAGCTCAAGGTAGTGGAGGTTGCCGAAGGATTCCGAAATTTTCAACCGGAATCGGTGCCAGTCCTTTCTCTTTCCAGGTTTTCGGGGAAGAAATCTCCCGCGGATATTCCCTTCCAGGAAAGTTCCCGCGCCGCTTTCGCTTATGTGGAAAAAGCAGCGCATTTGGCCGTGACCGGAAAGGTGCAGGCAATCGTGACTGCCCCTGTGAGCAAGGAAGCGATTTCCAGGGTAGGAATTTCCTTTCGTGGTCATACCGAATATCTGGCCGAAGCTTCCGGGACCGAGGAATTTGTCATGATGCTTGCCGGCCAACGGTTGAAAGTGGCTTTGGTGACCACTCATCTTCCTTTGCGTGAGGTATCCGGTCTTGTACAAGCGGAAAGAATCTGTTCCGTCATCGAAATCACCAACCAGGGGTTACAGGATTACTTTGAGGTAAACCACCCGCGGATCGCTGTGGCGGGCCTTAACCCCCATGCGGGGGAGAACGGACTTTTCGGGGAAGAAGAATTAATCATCTCCCAGGCTGTTCGCCGGGTCTCTCAAAAAGGTCTTTTCGTTTCTGGCCCCTGGCCGGCGGATACTCTTTTTTACCGGGCGAAACAGGGTGAGTTCGATGCCGTGGTCTGCATGTACCATGACCAGGGTTTGATTCCCCTGAAACTTCTCCATTTCGAAGACGCTGTAAACATCACCCTGGGTCTCCCTTTTATTCGCACCTCGGTGGATCATGGCGTGGCCTATGATATTGCCGGCAAAAATAGGGCCAATGCCCGTTCTATGCAAGCAGCCATCCAATTGGCCGCCCAAATGGCCACTAAAAAACGTAAATCGCAAAATCTAAAAACCAATAATCAAAATGAAGAAAAATAAATTTAATAGGACGCAGATTTACGCAGATAACCGCAGATAATTATTTTCTTTTTAGTTTATCCTGATAATCTGTGTACATCCGTGTCCAAAAAGCAATTTCCTATACAATAAATTTAAAGCATCAGAAATTTTTTGGACGCTGATAAACGCAGATGAGCAGGATTTTTAATATATTTTTTTCTGCGGATAGCGGCGAAAATCTGCGTCCCAATAAAAAAGTTCTTTGCCCATGGCTACCGAAAAGATCATCATTCGCGGCGCCCGCGAACATAATCTGAAAAACATCCATGTGGAAATTCCCCGCAACCAGTTGGTGGTGATCACCGGCCTCTCTGGTTCGGGTAAATCTTCCCTGGCCTTTGACACCATCTATGCCGAGGGCCAGCGGCGTTACGTGGAATCCCTTTCCGCCTACGCCCGGCAGTTTCTGGAACAGATGGAGAAGCCCGATGTGGAATCCATCGAGGGGCTTTCTCCGGCTATTTCTATCGAGCAGAAGACGAGATCCAAGAACCCCCGCTCCACCGTGGGAACGGTCACCGAGATCCACGATTACTTGCGCCTGCTCTTTGCCCGTATCGGCAAACCCCACTGCCCCCAGTGTGGCCAAGAGATCAAATCTCAGACCGTCCAGCAGATTGTGGACCAGGTCATGGCCCTGGCACCCGGCACACGGTTACAAATTCTTTCTCCCGTCATTCGGGGGCGAAAAGGGGAATATCGCAAAGAATTTGAGCACCTGCGCAAGAGCGGTTTTGCCCGGGTCAAAGTGGATGGAATCATCCGGGATCTGAGCGAAGAGATCATCCTGGACAAAAATAAAAAGCATACCCTCGAGGTCCTGGTGGATCGGCTGGTGGTCAAAGAAAAAGCGGAGAAACGTCTGGCGGATTCGCTGGCTACGGCTCTTGGCCTCTCGGAAGGGATCGCCAAGGTGGAGATTGTAGGGGGAGAAGAACTGGTCTTCAGCGAAAAATTCGCCTGCGTCGATTGCGGGGTGAGCCTTCCTGAGATCAGTCCCCGCATGTTCTCCTTCAATAACCCCTATGGAGCCTGCCCCCAATGCGATGGCCTGGGAACGATGATGTATTTCGCCCCGGACCTGATCGTACCCAACAATAACCTTTCCATCCGGGAGGGGGCGGTCATTCCCTGGCAGGGGCGCAGTTCCATGCCTTTCCACCAAATGCTCGATTCTCTGGCCGAACATTACCGGATTGACCTCTATGCCCCTTTCAAGACCCTTTCTCCGCAAGTGCAGAAGGTCATTCTGCATGGGTCCAACGGGGAACAGATCAAATTTTATAGCGACCGGGATGACCGGCGGCATTTCTACTTCCGGGAATTCGAAGGGGTCATTCCCCATCTGGAAAAAAGGTACCGGGAGACCGACTCGGAGATCATTCGGGAAGAGATGGAACGGTACATGAACATTCGGGCTTGCCCGGGGTGCCAGGGAGCCCGGTTGCGCCAGGAAAGCCTTTTTGTCAAAATCAACGAGCTGAACATCCACCAGGTTACGGGAAAATCCATCCGGGAAGCCTTAGATTTTTTTTCCAACCTGACCCTTTCCCCGCGGGAACGAGAAATCGGCCGCCGCATCTTGAAAGAAATCTCCGAGCGTCTGGGGTTCCTGGTCAATGTCGGCCTGGATTACCTGACCCTGAACCGGTCTTCCGCGACCCTATCCGGCGGGGAATCGGAACGTATCCGCCTGGCGACCCAGATTGGCTCGGGCTTGGTCGGAGTACTCTATATCCTGGACGAACCGAGCATCGGTTTACACCAGCGGGACAATACCAGACTCCTGGCCACCTTGAAGCGGCTGAGAGACCTGGGCAATACCATCCTAATCGTGGAGCACGACGAAGAAACCATCTTGGCCGCAGATTATGTCCTGGATCTCGGGCCGGGAGCGGGAGTCAACGGGGGGGAATTGGTATTTACCGGCACGCCGCAGGAATTGATGCAGGCAGAAAATTCTCTTACGGGCAAGTACCTGTCGGGGAAGCTAAGCATCCCCGTTCCCGCCTCGCGCCGAAAGCCCAAAGGGAAGTTTTTAACTTTAGTCCGGGCCAGCGAAAACAACCTCAAGGATATTACCGTAAAATTTCCCCTGGGCCTGTTCACCTGTGTGACCGGAGTCTCCGGCTCCGGTAAGAGCACCCTTGTTTTGGATACTCTGCACCGGGCCTTAGCCCAGAAGATCTACCATTCCAAAGAAAGACCGGGCAAGATGCAAGATCTTCTGGGGATCTCGGAAGTCGACAAGGTGATAGAAATCGACCAATCTCCCATCGGGCGCACGCCGCGTTCCAACCCGGCCACATATACGGGAGTCTTCACCTACATCCGGGAACTTTTTGCGCGGCTTCCCGAGTCTCGGGTCCGGGGGTATACTCCGGGGCGGTACAGTTTTAACGTCAAAGGCGGGCGTTGCGAAGCCTGCGGGGGCGACGGGATCATCAAGATCGAAATGCATTTCCTGCCTGACGTTTACGTGACCTGTGAAGTCTGCCGGGGGAAGCGCTATAATCGAGAAACCCTGGAGGTGCAATACAAGGGAAAAAACATCTGGGATGTTTTGGATATGACCGTGGACCAAGCGCTCAAGTTCTTCGAGCCCATTCCCAAAATCCGCGGCAAGCTCCAGACCTTGGCCGATGTGGGCATGGGATATATCAAGCTGGGGCAGCAAGCGACTACCCTTTCGGGTGGAGAGGCCCAGCGAGTCAAACTTTCCCGGGAACTCTCCAAACGATCTACGGGTAGGAGCGTGTACATTCTGGACGAACCCACCACCGGTTTACACTTCGACGATATCCGCAAACTGCTGGAAGTCCTCAATCGTCTGGCCAACACGGGTAACACCGTGATCGTCATCGAGCATAACTTAGAAGTCATCAAGACCGCCGATTACGTCATCGACCTCGGCCCCGAAGGGGGAGACGCTGGAGGAGAGATTCTGGCCCAAGGAACTCCCGAGGAAGTAGCCAATATGCTCCCTTCTTATACGGGCCAGTTTTTGCGGAAGATCTTTGCCCGGGACCAGGCCCGCAGAATGAATCGTTCGGAGTTCGGAGTTCGGAGCCCGGAACTCAGAAACTAAATACTCCGAACTCATTACTCCGAACTCTTTTTTCCGTTTTTAAGTTGTTGGCGCAGGATTTCGAAGAGGATGATGGCTCCGGCGACGGCTGCATTCAGAGAAGAAGTTTTTCCTTTCATGGGGATCGAGATGGCATAGTCACATTTTTTTAGGATAAGCGGGCGAATTCCTTTCCCCTCGCTGCCGATGACCAGGCCCACGTTCATATCAAATTTCATCTCATAAAGACTTTTTTCTCCGCGGGCATCCGCGCCCACGATCCAGAAATTTTCTTTTTTCAGCTCTTCCAGAGTGTGGGCTAAGTTAGTGACCCGCACTACCGGGATGTGCGTAGCCGCGCCGGCCGAAACTTTGACTACGGCGGGGGTAACGCCTACCGCCCGGTCCTTGGGAATGATGATTCCTTTTACGCCGCAGGCTTCGGCCGTCCGAATAAGCGAGCCGAAATTCTGAGGATCTTCAATACTGTCCAGTATGAGAACCAGAACCTGGCCAGGCGCTGAACGGATCGACGACAATAAATCCTCCCAGGAAGTATATGGCGACTGAGATCGCCAACCAATAACTCCCTGATGGTGGCCGGTCCTTGCCAGTTGATTTAAAATTTCTCTGGGGCAAACCTGGATGGGGATCTTTTTTTCCTGAGCCAGCCGCCGCAAGGTGCGGAGGGGAAGGCTCTCCCTTCCTTCAGCCAGCATGACCTTATGCAGAATTTGCCGATCCGCCTTCAAGGCTTCGAGGACCGGGTTGATACCGTAAATGACGTCAGCACTCATATCCAATTCGGTTAACCTTAACAGGACGCAGATTTACGCCCACTTTCTCCTGCTCCTGGGCTGTTTCGGCTGAAAAAGTTTCACCAGGGCCAATCCAGAAATGAATCCACCGATGTGGGCGAAAAAAGCTACATTGGAAATCGCTCCTCCTCCTACGCTGAGTAACTGGATAAAGAACCAGAATCCCAAAACGACCAAGGCCGGTATGCGGACAATCTTAATAAAGATGAATATAAAGATCAGGGTGAGAATCCGGGCGCTCGGGAAGAGGAGCAGATAGGCTCCCAAAATGCCACCGATGGCTCCGCTGGCGCCGATCATAGGGACCGTAGAATTCGGGTCGGAAAGAACCTGCGCCGCGCCTGCGGAGAGCCCGCAAACCAGATAAAAAAGCAAGAAGCGAAAATGTCCGAGGGCATCTTCAATGTTGTTGGCAAAAATCCAGAGATAAAGCATATTGCCGAAAAGGTGTAAAAATCCCCCATGAAGAAACATGGAGGAAAATAGGGTCAGGGGAAGGGGAATCGTGGGGAGTACGTGGATAACCTCTCCATGGGTGAGCTGATAAGGGACAGCACCCCATTGAAAAACAAAGCGTTGACTGGCAGCAAAATCCATAGTGAGCTGATGAAAAAAAATGAATCCATTGGCCAGGATAATCCCGATCGTTACAAAGGGGAAAGAAGAAACGGGGTTGTCGTCTTTGAGGGGGAGCAGCAAAATAAAATTCCTTTAATCATGGTCGCCACATATGGTAAAAATTTAAGGCTTCTGAGGGCAGATTGTCAAGGAATTTTGCCGTCTTTGAACTAAAAAAGTCTTAAATCAAGGGCAATCTGAAAAAGAATAAACAAAAAGTTCCTGCGCTTCAGAGGTGTAACCCCCTGCAGAATCATAGAGGAATCGAGGAGGGAGAACTTTGATTTGAGCGTGTCCTTCTTTGATCGCTTCCACCAGCATCAGGCGGGCTTCGTCTTTCTGATGAGAGTGAATAAACTGCAGGCGCTTGGGCTCCAGGTGAGACTTGCGCATTTCTTGAATCAAATCAGCTGCCCGGGAGGCCGGGTAGATCATATTCAAACGTCCCTTCTCTTTTAGGAGATGATGGGCGACCTGGAGGATATCATTCAGGGTTGCCTTGATTTCATGGCGGGCCAGGGCTTTCTCCAACCGGGGGTTGATCCGGCCGGCACCGACTTGGCGGTAGGGCGGGTTGCTTAAAATCACGTCAAAAGTACCCCCCAAACTTTCCCCTTTTAAGGTCTTCAGATCTTCCTCCCAGATCTCAATATGGGAAGATAAATGATTCAACGCGGCATTCCGCCTGGCCAGGTCGGCAAGGGAGGGCTGGATTTCCACGCCAATAACCGCTCCCACTTTATGGCGAAAAATTAAAATCAGCGGGATAATGCCGCAGCCTGTACCCAGGTCAAGAATCCGGTCTTGCAGACCCGCCTCGATAAATTGAGCTAGGAGAAGGGCGTCGATGGAGAAACGGTATCCACTTTTTTTCTGAAGGATTTTGAGCCGGCCCTCGAAGAGGGTATCGAGGGTCTCTTCCTGTTCATTCGACGACAATTTCTTCATCGGGTTCCAGCGGATTGATGACCAAGCCGCTGAGCAACTTGGGGTAGAAGAAAGTGGATTTTGAGGGCATGGTCTCCCCGGCCAGGGACACATCCCTGACCTGGTACACTTTGGTGGGGTTAAGGAAAAAAGCGATCTGCCCTCGACCGGATTGTACTGCTTGGACGGCTTCCGGGGGTTCTTTGAAATAGAGCACATTTTTGCCAGCGGCCAACTCCTGGGGGCCGATTTGCAACAATTTCTGAAAGACGAGGATATGGAGTAGATTCACATCCAAGTCTTTCAAAGTCGGGGACATTGCCGGAGCCGCTTCATCCAGGAAGCGTCCATCTTTCAGGGAAAGAAGAAAATATTGGGTGGTCTCACCCAGCAGCATTCCCAGGGTCCGTCCCTCATCAGACCGGGAGGCAAGTTCCCGCAGAAATTTATCCCTGACCATCCCTTCGTTCTTGGCATTGAAAGCGAAGGATTCGACGGAAAAGTTGGCGCTAAGTTTTTCCATGAAACTGGAAGCCTGAAATTTTTCTACTCCCCCAACGACCCGGTGGGTAGGAAGGATCACCAGTCCCTCATCTTCCATGGCTGCCAGGTACATCATGGTAAAATGATAGCTTTCTCTCCCCGTGCTGTTGGGAAAGCGGCCAAGCTGTCGTTGTCGGTAGGCCAGGGCGGTTTCATAACGGTGATGTCCATCCGCAATGTAAATTTTTTTCGGCTTCATGATTTCCGTTATTTTACTGAGGATTTGCGGGTCGCTGACCATCCAGAGCCTGTGGCGAATCCCGTCGTCGTCCGTGACGTCCCTGGCTGGTCCTTCCGGGGAAGAGAAGACCTTTTCGTAGATGGGAGCCATAGCTCCATCTACGTCGGTATAGAGCGAGAAAATCTGGCTGAAGTTGGCTCGGCAAGCCTCCATCAATGCCAGACGATCTGCTTTAGGTTTAGCCTGGGTTTTTTCGTGGGGCAGGACCACGCCGGTCCCGAATTCTTCCAGGCGGATGAGTCCGATGAATCCCCGGCGAATCTTCCCGGTTGCCGGGAGAGCGCCATCAGTGGGAAGGCTGAGCGCAGCGTCGAATTCTTCCTGTAAAAAATAAAATTGAGGCGCCCGGGAACGGGCCAGGATTCCCTCTTCCAGCCAGGTACGATAGTGAGCTGCGGAGCGGGTATAGCGGTTGTTCTGCGGATTATCTTCGGATGTTTCCTTGTTCAGGATCAGGCGGATCACGTTCTGAGGGTGTCGCTGGTAAAAGGAATCCTGAGCCTGGGGGGAAATGACATCGTAAGGAGGAGCGACCACCCGGCGGATATCGCCCACCTTTTTTTGATTATATAAAATGCCCTGGAAAGGGACGATCAAGGCCATCTGATTTTTTCTCCTTTTTAGAGATTTTGTTTTCTAAAGCGAATGAGTGTTTATAACACAAAAAGGGGATCAAAACAAGGTAGGTTAAATTCAGAATGTGGATTGCGGATTGGCGCCTTTTAATGGGTGCCTACCTTCACTTTCAATATGCAGTTGTAAATTCAAAAAGATTGGCAAGGAGGAGGCAGGAAGGTGGGCAAGCAATCGGTGGTTGTTGACAAAAGCACTTAAGTATATTACTTTTAAATCAGTTCTTTTGCAGGAGGAAGGCCATGACCTCTAAGAAGATCGTTCTCCATTTTTCCAAGGAAAACTGGAATAAACCCATCGTCTACAAGCTGGTTAAGGAATTCAACCTGAGCTTCAACATCCTTAAAGCCAGCGTTCTGCCCCGGCAGGAAAGTTTCATGGTCCTGGAGTTGAGCGGGCCCAAGGCCGATTTTAAAAGGGGCCTGGAATACCTGGCCGAAGTTGGCGTAGGCGTTGAGCCTATCGAGAGGGACATTGGCCGGGATGACAATAAATGCACTCACTGCGGAGCCTGTACCGCAGTTTGTCCAACGGGATCTTTATCCATCAAGCGCAAGACCATGGAGGTTTTATTCGACTCGGCGAAGTGCAGCGCCTGCGAACTTTGCATCAAAGCCTGTCCCCCTCGGGCCATGGAAACCCGATTGATATAAAATATGAGAAATAATTCGAATTCTGAATGCGGAATGCAGAATGAGAAAAAATTCAGAGTAATGAGTTCGGAGTTTAGAGTTCGGAGATTAAAATCAACGCTCCGAACTCCGAACTAATTACTCCGAACAATTCATTCCCCATTCCGCAATTCCTGATTCCGTTGAACTCTTTTAACAACCCCCGAGAAGAAGCGAAAATTTTTGCGAGGAGCCAAACCATGCGGCGCGTTTACATGGATCATAACGCCACGACCCCCGTCCATCCGGAAGTATTAGAGGCCATGATGCCCTTTTTCCAGGACCAGTTCGGGAATGCTTCCAGCATCCACTGGGCCGGGCGGGAGGTGAAAAAATATTTAGAAGAAGCCAGGGAAAAAGTAGCCGCTCTTTTGAACGCTTCTCCTGAAGAAGTCATCTTTACGGGCTGCGGTACGGAGAGTGATAATATGGCCATTAAGGGCGTGGCCTTTGCCCTCCGGGAGAGTGGGCAGCATATTATTACCACCCAGGTGGAACATCACGCCGTGCTGCATACTTGCCAGTTCCTGGAGAAAATAGGCTATAAGGTCACTTATCTTCCCGTCGACGGGGATGGCTTGATCAACCTCGAGGAGCTTCGCCGCTCCATCACGGATGAGACCATCTTGATCACGATCATGTTTGCCAACAACGAGACGGGGACAATTTTCCCGGTACAGGAGATTGGCGAGATCGCCCGGGAGAAAGGGGTGATCTTCCATACGGATTCGGTACAAGCCGTGGGCAAGCTGGCGATTGATTTGCAGCGGTTGCCGGTGGACATTCTTTCCCTTTCAGGGCATAAACTTTATACTCCCAAAGGGATTGGTGCCCAGTATATCCGCAAGGGAACCAAGATGGCTTCCTTGATCCACGGAGGCGCCCAGGAGCAGAATCGCCGTGCAGGTACCGAGAACATTCCTTACATCATTGGGCTGGGCAAGGCCAGTGAAATTGCCCGGCGGGATTTTCAAAAACGTCGTACCCATCTTACGGCGTTGCGGGACCGATTGCACCAGGGGTTCATCCAGCGGATGCCCCATCTAAAACTAAACGGCCATGCCACCCAACGGCTACCCAACACCTTGAACTTGAGTTTTTCGTCCATCGAAGGGGAATCCTTACTGCTGAATTTAGACTTGGAGGGCATAGCCGTTTCTTCGGGTTCGGCCTGCACCTCCGGATCTCTGGAGCCTTCCCATGTTCTCTTGGCCATGGGAATACCGCACGAGATCGCCCAGAGCGCAATTCGTTTCAGCCTGGGGTGGAATAACACAGAAGAGGATGTAGATTATGTGTTGGAAGTATTGCCCAAGATTGTGCAGCGACTTCGGGATATATCGCCGCTGTATCAAAAAAAGGTTGCGACGTTAAAATAGTAAATTTTCACCACAGAGCACGCTGAGGACGCAATAGAGTTTCATTCTTACATCACGCCTCTGCGTGCTCGGCGATCTCGACGGTGAAAGAGAAGGATAAAGATTTGGTGCCGAAGGAAAAAGGCCGGGTGGCCGTGGCCATGAGCGGGGGCGTGGATAGCTCAACAGCCGCAGCCCTCTTAAAAAATGACGGGTACGAAGTCATCGGCCTGACCATGCGCCTCTGGGACCAGAGGCTCGATGACCAGGGAGAAATTGGCCGTTGTTGTTCCCCGGAAGACATCCGCGATGCCCGCCGGGTGGCCGATCAGATCGGCATACCCCACTACGTAATCAACCTGCGCCAGGCTTTTGAAGAGGAAGTGGTAAATTACTTCGTCGAAGAATACCTGAACGGCCGCACCCCCAACCCTTGTATTCGCTGCAATGACCGGATCAAGTTTTGGCGACTGCTCAGAAAGGCGGAGGAGTTGGGCGCCAGGGCTTTGGCCACGGGGCATTACGCCAGGATTGAACTGGACCCCTTGAAAAAGAGGTATGTGCTCAGGCGGGGACAAGACCGGAATAAGGATCAGTCCTATTTTCTTTTTACGATGACGCAGGAGCAGATGGCCAGAGTATTATTTCCTCTGGGGGAAAAATCCAAGGCCGAAGTCCGGCAGCAGGCCTTAAAATTGGGATTACGGGTAGCCCGGAAAAGGGAAAGCCAGGAAATTTGTTTCATCCCCGATGACAATTACCGGCGTTTTATGGAAGAGAGGAAGGGAAAAAAATTTTTCCGTCCGGGCGAGATCGTCAACCGTCAAGGGAAAGTGTTAGGTTTTCATCGGGGGCTTCATTCTTATACCATCGGGCAGCGCCGCGGTCTGGGCATCGCAGCCTCCCATCCTCATTACGTTCTGGCGCTGGACACCGGAAAAAACCAGGTCGTAGCCGGGAGGAAGGAAGAGCTTATGGCCAATGGCCTATTTGCCGGAGGAGTGAACTGGATCTCTTTTCCTAAATTGGAAGGGAAAATGGAAGTCTGGGTACGGATTCGGTATCGCCACCCCGGGGCTTTGGCGGTTATTTCCCCTGGGGATGATGAAAAGGTGAGGGTGGACTTAAAAATTCCGCAGGAGGCGGTTACTCCGGGGCAGGCCGCCGTCTTTTATCAGGGGGACGATGTTGTAGGGGGAGGATGGATCGAAAAAGTTTTTTGAAAATTGGCCTGGCCACGTTAGGTTGCAAGACCAACCACAGCGATGCCGCCTCCCTGGCCGCGGAGCTGTCGGCCCAGGGCCATACCATCATTCCCTTCCATCAGCTCGCCGATGTTTATATCGTCCACACCTGCACGGTAACGCAAAAAACAGATTACCAATCCCGCCAGCTCATCCGCCGGGCCATTGCCAGGAATCCCAATGCTCAAGTCATCGTTACCGGGTGCTATGCTCAGGTTGATCCGGAAGCTCTCCGCACCATTCCCGGAGTCGATTTTATCGTAGGGATAAGAGAGCGGCAGAAGATTCCTGAGATCATTGCCGCGGAGAAAAAGCCCGCAGAAGCATATATCTTATCTTCCTCGGTAGAAGAACGGCTATCCTGGGAAGATGGGAGACTCCCCTTATTTTCTGGACGCACCAGGGCTTATCTTAAAGTTCAGGATGGCTGCAACGCTTTCTGCTCCTATTGCATTGTTCCTTATGCCCGGGGGAGAAGCCGCAGCCTTCCT
This sequence comes from Pseudomonadota bacterium, assembly GCA_018819135.1. GTDB lineage: Bacteria > Desulfobacterota > SM23-61 > SM23-61 > SM23-61 > JAHJQK01. The sequence goes on from JAHJQK010000191.1 coordinate 32,333, forward strand.
TTGCCGGATGCGTTGGCGCAGGCAAAGGAACTCGCCGGAAAAGGGTTTAAAGAAATTGTCCTGACGGGGATCCATCTGGGGGCCTACGGAGAAGATTTGGTTCCCTCGTTGGCCCTGCTGGATCTGCTGCAAGCGCTTGAACAGGAAACCCCGAATATACGGATTCGCTTGAGCTCAATCGAGCCCAAGGAAATTACCCCGTCCTTGATCGATTTTCTGGCGCAATCGAAAAAAGTTTGCGCTCACTTGCATATTCCCCTTCAGAGCGGGGATAATAGGATCCTGCAGAGTATGAACCGTACATATTCTGCTGCCTTCTTCGCCGATCTGGTAAACCGTCTGGTGGGGATGATTCCAGACTTGGCCATCGGCGCGGATGTGATCGCTGGGTTTCCCGGCGAAGATAAGCAGGCTTTTGAGAATACGATGAGACTGCTCGAGGATCTTCCGATCGCCTACCTTCATGTTTTTCCCTTTTCCAGACGGCAGGGGACTCCGGCGATGACCCTCCCCGCCCAAATCCCATCACAGGTTATCAAACCTCGCTGTCAGGCCTTGAGGGAATTGGGGGCAAAGAAACGCAGGCTTTTTTACAGCGCTTTTAAAGGGAAGAAAGGGAAAGTGTTAATCGAAAGCAAGAGGGAACGGGAAAGCGGATGGTTAAAGGGCTATTCCCGCAATTACATCCTGGTTTTCATCCCGGGTGGAAATGAATTCATCAACCAGGAATTGGATATAGAGATAACGGAAGTTCACGAGGCCAAGGTCTTCGGAAAGGTCCTGGCGAGATCTAAATTTAATAGGACGCAGATTTGCGCAGATAATAACGGATAATAATTTTCTTTTTAATTTATCATGATAATCTGGGTGCAAAAAAAACTTCTGGGTTTAAAATCTTGAAAATCCACGTTCCTCTGCGTCCGAATAAAATTTTCTTAATCCTCTGTATTCTCGGTGAACCCTATGGCTAATAATGAACGCAAAAAAGAGCTGAAAACGCTCCAGAAAAAGATCCATTACCGCTTTAAATCCCTCGACCTTCTCGATCAGGGATTGAGGCATAAGTCTTACGTCCATGAAAATCATGAGGCCGGTGGACAAGACAATGAGCGGTTGGAATTCTTGGGGGATGCCGTCCTCGATCTGGTTATCAGTCATCTGATCATGGAGCGCCATCCTGATTACTCCGAAGGGAATCTTTCTCGCTTGCGGGCGGCCGTGGTCAATGAGACTCGCCTGGCCAAGATTGCCAGAGAACTGGCGCTGGGGGATTATCTCTTGCTGGGCAAAGGCGAAGAGATGACTGGGGGAAGGCAAAAAAACTCCATTCTGGCCGCTGCCCTGGAAGCTATTTTGGCAACCGTTTACCTGGATGGGGGGTTTAAAAAGACTTGGCAGGTGATCTCCCAGCTTTTTTCTTTTCATCTGGACCAAGCCGAGCAGGAAGGGTTCTATCAGGACTTTAAAACCGAACTGCAGGAACTTTCCCAGGAAACTCTCAAAGCCACCCCTCGTTACATGCTGGTAAAGGAGTTTGGGCCGGACCACGATAAAGTCTTCGGTGTGAAAGTTTTTATTCAGAATAAAGTGGCCGGGGTGGGAGCGGGAAAGAGCAAAAAAGAGGCGGAGCAGAGGGCAGCGCAAAGGACTCTGCAAAAGCTTCATCTTTTTCCAAAGGGTAACAATGGCTGAGAAGGATAAAAAAGAAGGATTCAAATCCGGGTTTGTTGCTATCATTGGCCGGCCGAATGCCGGCAAATCTACCCTACTCAACAGTCTTTTGGGTGAAAAAATTGCCATCATATCCAATAAACCGCAAACTACCCGGAACCGGATCCTGGCAATTAAAAACTACCCTGCCGCGCAGATTATTTTTTTGGACACTCCCGGTATTCATCAGGCCCGCTCGAAGCTCGACCAGGCGATGGTCAAAGTTGCTTTGGCCACCTATAACGAAGTGGATGCGGTATGCTTCCTCGTCGAAGCTGACCGGCCGGATCATGAAGAAAACAAATTCATCCTTAAAACTCTCCATCGGGTAAGGAAGCCGGTTCTCCTGGTTATCAATAAGATTGACCTGGTTCCCAAAGGCGAACTTCTACCGATCATCGAGAATTATGCCCGCTTGCGCCCTTTTGAACAGATCATCCCCATATCGGCCCTGCTGGGGGATGGGATGGATATCCTCGTAGCCGAGCTTTTGCGAATCCTGCCTGAAGGGCCTAATCTTTTTCCCGAGGGTATGATTACCGACCTGCCCGAACGTTTTCTGGCGGCCGAGCTGATCCGCGAAAAAGTGTTTCGCTTGACCCGGGAAGAGATTCCCTATGCCACGGCTGTGGTAATTGAAGAATTTAAGGAAAAGGCAGAGAAAAATTTGATCGTCATCAAAGCAACGATCCAGGTGGAAAGGGAATCGCAAAAAGGGATCCTGATCGGGGGAAAAGGCCGGATGCTCAAGGAGATTGGACGCCTGGCCCGGAAAGAAATAGAGGCTTTACTCGGAGCGAAGATTTTTTTGGAACTCTGGGTGAAAGTGGAAAAAAACTGGCGGGAAGACCCCCGGGCCTTGCGGCGGTTGGGTTATGAATGAGACCGCGAAAATCCTTTTTTATTCGTCCTTCGTGGAGTTAAGGGCCAGCCTTAAATGCTCCAGCGAAGTGTTCCCGCCAGAACATACCAGCCCTACTTTTTGGCCTTGCAGCTCTTTACGCAGTTGGTAGGCGGCAGCCAAGGGGGCTGCCCCTGCGGCCTCGGAGAGAGTGTGGGCCCGCGCCATCATCCATACCATGGCTTGCATAATTTCATGATCACCCGTCAGGACAAAATCATCCAGAGCCTCCCACAGGATGGCCTGGGGCAGCTCGAAAGCCGTGCCGGTGGCCAGCCCTTCGGCAAAGGTGCGGTTGGGAGCTTCCACTAATCTCTTCTGCCGCCAGGACTCGTAGGCAGCCGGAGATGCTTCTGACTGCACCCCGATAACCCGGATATCCGGGTTGATGGCCCGGGCCGCGATACAAGCTCCTGCCGCCCCGCTCCCTCCGCCGATGGGGACGATGATGACCTGCAGGTTAGGCTGGTCTTCCAACATTTCCAATACTTCCGTGGCCACACCTGCGATCAACAAGGGCTCATTACCGGAGTGGATGTAGCGGTATCCAAGTTGGTCGGCCAGGGCCTCACAGTGCAGTTTGGCTTCATCAAAGGTCGCTCCTTCAAAAATAACTTCCGCACCCATGCCCTTTATGGCAGCTACCTTACCTGGGTTGGCCTTTTCAGGAATAACAATGCGAGCTTTCACTCCGAATAAACGGGCAGCGCAAGCCACAGATTGTCCATGGTTGCCTGTGGAAGCGGTAATCACTCCTCCTTCTCGTTCTTCAGAACTGAGTTGGGACACCAAGTTAATCCCCCCGCGAACTTTAAAGGCTCCCACTGGTTGGTAGTTTTCATGCTTGATATATACTTCAGTACCCACCAGGGCGTTAATCGCCGGATAGCTGTGCAGAGGGGGCGCGGCAGGTAGGGACGGATCTTCTTTTGGGCGAACAATACATCTTTAAACTTAGGTATTTTCACTGCTTCGCTCCTGAAGCCATAGGAATTATCAAGGAGCCTATCATTATATCTATTGGCAGATCAAGAAGATAATTGGAATGACCCTTCAGCCCGGGCTGGGAAGCTCCTACATAAAAAACTGGGAGTGGGCCATGGTAATCGACGGCTTGACTTCATCGTAATATTCAGTAATTCTAATAATTATAAGAGCAATAAACTGCCCCGGAAGAGAAAATGGCTCAGTGTAAATTATGTAATGCTTCAGCCAAAGCCATTTCCAGAGAGCTCGGTCTATGCCTGGCCTGCATAAGAAAGAGGCCTGAGGATGCTCTTCCGGCGGCTAAGCAGACCCACAGAAAAAGCCGAGCAGCCTTTGCCCTTCCGGAAGAGCCCCCCAAGGACCCTCAAGGAATTTCCTGCCGTATTTGCGTGAATGAATGCAGGATTCCTGAAGGACAAATGGGATATTGTGGGCTCAGGAAGAACGAAGGGGGAAGTCTTACCGGGGTATCCCCCGAACAAGGAAAACTCTCGTGGTACCACGACCCGCTGCCCACCAACTGCGTAGCCGATTGGGTGTGCGCGGGTGGAACGGGTTCAGGTTATCCCAAGTTTGCTCATTTTTCTGGGCCGGAAAAAGGGTACAAAAATCTTGCTGTTTTTTTTCATGCCTGCTCGTTCAACTGTATCTTCTGTCAGAACTGGCACTTCCGTAAAGAGACAACAAAACCCTATACAACTCCTTTAAATAGGCTCGTAGCAGATGTCGATGAAAAAACATCCTGCCTATGCTACTTTGGTGGTGACCCGGCACCCCAGCTTCCTTTTTCTCTCGCAGCGTCGAGAAAAGCACTGGGGGAAAACCAAGGCAAGATCCTCAGGATATGCTGGGAAACGAATGGGTCAATGCATAAGACCCTTCTCGATGAGATGGTGGAACTGGCTCTGAATTCCGGAGGCTGCATAAAGTTCGATCTAAAAGCCTGGGACGAAAACCTGCACATTGCCTTGACAGGGATTACGAATAAAAGAACGGTAGAAAATTTTTCCAGGGCTGGAGAAAAAGTAGGATTGAGACCCACTCCTCCCTTACTTGTAGCCAGTACGCTTCTGGTCCCCGGTTATATAGATGAAGCTGAAATAAAGTCCATCGCCAGGTTCGTCGCCTCGATCAATCCCGAAATCCCTTACAGCCTGCTGGGATTCTATCCCCATTTTTTCATGTCGGATATGTCCTTAACTTCCAAAGGTATGGCCTATCGATGCCTTCGGGTAGCCCGGGAAGAGGGCCTCACCAATGTAAGAATCGGTAATATCCACCTGCTCGTGTAGTGGAATGGAGAATGGAGAATTCTCTTGCCACCTGTTCCTAATTGATATTTGAAAATGCGCTCCCAAATTTATCTTATCATTGGAATGGAGGGAAAAAATGGAAAGTAAGCCTGGATACCTTGAGCACAGGAAGAGGCTGCGGGAAAGATTCCGTAAGAACGGAGCCGAAGGTATGCACGACTATGAAATCCTCGAGCTTCTTTTAACCTATGCCGTCCCGCGCAAAGACGTCAAGCCCCGGGCCAAGGATCTCCTCCAGCGCTTCGGGAGCCTTGCGGGCGTCCTGGATGCGGGGCAGAAAGAACTGGAAGAAGTCCCCGATATCGGCCCCATTTCCTCGACCCTCATCCGTCTGGTCAAAGAGACCTGTGGAATTTATCTGGCCGAGAAGATGAGCAATAAAGACGTGCTCTCTTCTCCCCAGGCCGTACTCGATTTCGCCCGGGTGAAACTGGCCGGTCTTCCCCATGAGGCTTTCATGATTATTTTTTTAAACGCCAAGAATAAAGTTCTGGATTACAAGGTTCTCCAGGAGGGAACAGTTGATCGGGCGGTTATATACCCAAGACGCATGGTTGAGGAGGCTTTGGCCCGTCACGCTGCTGGAATTATTCTGGTCCATAACCACCCCAGCGGAGATGCCGGGCCGTCCCCGGAGGATAAACAATTGACCCGTTCCCTGGTCGAGGCCGCCCGCACCATCGACCTGCGGGTTCTGGATCATATCATCGTGGGTAAAGAAGGATATTGTAGCTTCTTGGAGTCCCGCCTGATGCCTGTGCCGGAAAACAGCAGATGACCAGTGCCCTGGTCAATTAGGTAGATGTATTCTGAGAGGTTTCTTGGCGTTGCCCATTTTAAAAAGGAGTTATGATTAGGGCATCATATTTTCTTCTTTGACAATAACCCTTCGGACATCCGCTATCCGTTTAATAAATTCATCGGGTGGATCCGAAAACGAGAACTTTGTTGAGCTCCTGCATATCTTTTTTAGTAAGTTTTTCAAGATTGCCCAGCGCATCGGCAGTCCATCCAATCTTTTCGGTTGGCAATATCCCCTGAGTGAACTTGGCGAAAAGGGCTTTGAACTGCTCCATGGTCAGAGGCTCTGGGGGAGCTCCGATGGAATGCATCCGTTCCCTGGAAAAGACCCGGCCATCTTTTAGTTGGACATCAATACGGGCCGGGGTATCCATACCGTATTTGGGAACCCATTCCGGGTGATTTAAAATTTCTACTTTCTTGCGGGCTTCCTTGAACTTCGGGTCGTCGATTCTTTCGAGAGCTACATGGTTGAAGTTTACATCCTTATCCAGCAGGATGGCCGATAGAGCATGGTGAAAACTGAACTGGAGGTCCCCGATACTTTTCGGTTCAGGGCGATTGCAAACTTCTTCAAGTTTGGAAATATGTACCGTAATCCGCTCCACCTGGTCACAGGAGATTTTTTCTTGCTGCGCGAGTTCTAACAAGGCATCCAGGTGCCGATGCATATAAAAGCAACACGGATATTTTTTGATCCAGATGTCATGTACCCTCCATTCCTTTCCCAATTTTTCGACGAATTTTTCGGGGACAACCCTGTCTTGGCCCAGCAAATGGGTCATATAGGTTACGATGTCCGGATTACTGGCCAAGCCCTCTTTCGCCAGTTCGGCGGCAACCAAAGCCTGTAAACAGTGGAGGGAGGTTTCATAATAATGAGCATCGGTTCCAAAACTTACATAGGCGACTGGAACCCCTGACAGAGCAAGTCCCATTGCCGATATCGTTTCAGCTTCATTGAGTTGCATCGCTCTCGCGACCCCTGCGGCCGGACCCATGACCCCGGGGATCACCGAAAGTCCTAAATACCCCTGGGGATAGAATAGCGTTGTTCGGGAATGGACTTCAAGCCCCACGGCACAGACCTCGGCCAGCTCCTGACCTGAAAGTCCGAGTTTTTCAGCAAGGGGAAAGTAGACGGGGAAGGTCGTGATGTCCCAGGCCGTCCCTCTTAAAAAACTGTCATCTTCTAATTCTGCCCCGTGGGCAAATAGTCCATTATTCAATACGGCGTTCCAGAGAGAAGTCTTATAACCGGAGCCCATCACCCCTACTTCTGGAAGATGTCCGCGTTCCTTCGCCGCTTTATTGACCCTTTTTCCCACCGGCATGGTTGATCCTACGAGCATTCCGGCAACGGTTTTTAAAGCAAGCCCCTTGATAAATTCCATCGTTTTGGGGGGAATGTCTGCCAACTTGGTCTTGACTGAAAATTCAGCCAACTGTTTCGCAATCTCTATACCCATGATTTACCTCCTACTCAGTTTAAAATGGGGCAATTGTAATAAAGTATTTTTTCTTTCCCTTCTTCCGGCAGGAATTCAATATACCAAATTTCGAAAAATCATCAATTTTTTTCTTCTTTTTCGTGATAGAATCTCGGACCACGGATTGTTAAATATCAATCAGGGTTAGGCCAATATTTCCTGGAAAGGAGAAGACAGTGAATACGGTAAAATATTTTCTGGCGGCGGCGAAAGAGCTGCACGATAGTCTTTTTGAATCGGTGAAGGGCCTAAGCAATGAACAGCTCCATTTTCGGCCCCTGGGCAAAGGGAACCATATTGCTTTTATTCTCTGGCACTGTATACGCACGGAGGATTCGGTTATTAATTTTTTGTTGCAAAAAAAGGCGCCGGTATGGAATGCCGAAGGGTGGGATAAGAAATTCGGGATGGACCCGAGAGCGCAGGGAACGGGTATGACGGCAGAGCAGGCGACGGCAGTGCACATCCAGGATCTGGATGGATTTTTAAAATATACGCAGAATGTATGCCGGGCAACGGAAACCTATCTGGCCGGCTTGCAGGAGGAAGTTTTGGGCGAGGTGCGAGATCTGCCGGTGCTGGGAAAGCGAAACCTGTATCAGGTTATCGGGGGGATTGTCCTTAACCATGGGGCAGGCCATCTCGGGGAAATATGGTATGTGAAGGGCGTTCAGGGACTGAAAGGAAGCCCGATCTAAAAGATATGGCTTCCGCTGTTACCCATGCTTTCTTCTCCTTGGCTTTAGGCAAGGCATTTGCCCGGGAAGAAATGCCCTGGCGATTTTGGATATTTGCGATCGGCTGTTCAGTCTTGCCCGATATTGATGTGGTCGGTTTTTCCTTCGGGATGCAATACGGAGATATCTTCGGGCATCGAGGGTTTTTCCATTCTCTATTTTTTGCCTTTCTCCTCAGTATGAGTGTCATTGGTTTGGGTTGCAAAGGTTATGGCAAATTCTCCAGGCCTTGGTGGGGGCTCTTTTTCTTTTTACTTACTTCTGCTCATGGCGTTCTTGATGCCTTGACTGACGGCGGTTGGGGAGTCGCTTTTTTCTCTCCTTTTGATACCACTCGATACTTTTTCCCCTGGAGGCCCTTGAAGATTTCTCCCCTTGGCTTGGAAGGATTTTTCAGTCCTTGGGGGAGGGAGGTTATCTTATGCGAGATGATTTGGGTTTGGGCTCCGTCCATCCTTTTGGTGGCGGTGGTTAGGGGTGGGAGAAAGATCCCTTGCCAGAGGCTTTTAAGATGAGGTAAACTTCAAGGGGTTAGGTCGAAAAGTTAAGTTGATCGCTTAAATTTTAGAAGAAATTGGAGGTTCGCGCCATGAAGATTAATCCAGCGGTCCTGAATCGCCAAGATGCTCATGCTTTATTCGTCGGAGCTATCCTGCCTCGCCCGATCGCCTTTGTCTCTACGATCGGCAAGGACGGGATTTATAATATTGCTCCTTTCAGTTTCTTTACGGGCATGTCAACCAAGCCGGCCGTCGTAGGCTTCGGGGTGGGATGTAGAAGGGACGGAACGAAGAAAGACACCCTGGTAAATATCGAGTACACCAAAGATTACGTAATTAACCTGGTCCATGAAGGTTTAGCTGAAGCTATGAACCAAGCGGCAGGAGAATACCCCAGCCACGTGGACGAATTCAAAGTTGCCGGCCTGACGCCGGTCAAGAGCGATTTGGTCAAATCCCCCCGGGTCGCCGAATCCCCGGTGAATATGGAGTGCCGGCTGATGCAAATATTGGAATTCGGCCAATCACCAAATTTAAACAGCTTTATTGTCGGAGAAGTAGTTGTTGTTCACGTCCAAGAGGAATCATGGGTTGATGGTGTGATTAAGGCAACCCAGGTGAAAGCAATTGGTCGTCTGGGAGAAGATTTATATTGCCGGACAAAAGATATATTTGAAATGAAAAGGCCACGGGTCTAATGACCCATGGAGGAACATCTCTAAGAGTCAATTAGGCAGAGAGATTTTTAAGCGCCTTCTTCTTACTTTCTTCACGATAAATCTCACCATCAGGATCAGAACAAGGAAAATTACGACCACAACGGAAAAAGCCACCCAGGTCACCATCGTTCCCCGCGATAAAAAAGCGAACGGGTTCCAGCTGGCCTCCATGACGATCCTCCCTAATTTGCCCCTGTATTTCTCCGGAATATCGGGTAGGCCATCCCCGTTTGTATCCGCAAAGCTCTTTATATATTCCATGACGCCTATCCACTCTTTGAGCTCCTGGATGCCGGGCTGGTTTTTATCGGCATCAACCCGGAAGGCTGTGAGGTCAGCAACGGGAATGCCATGGCGGTCTTTGGGAACGATGTTAAGAATCTGGTAGGTATACTTGCCCACTATCTTGAGGAAAGTGGCATTGTAGATATTGGTGGCTATTCGGTAAAGGTTCTTATTGGACTCGGAATATTCAAGTGGTACGTATCCTTCTTCCTCGCTTCCCAGCCAGATATGGGTCACCCGGTCAAAAATAACCCTTCTGGGGTTGTAGGTGAACTTCAAGCCTGACACCTGCAGAAAATAGGAACTTCCTTTGAAGGGGTAAACACTCGTCAAGATCTCCAGGGCTTTCTTGATCTCCGAGGCGTAAAGGTAACAGCTAATTAGGGGGTAGGCCATCGTATCGTCCATTCCTATGCCCAGCGGTATGGATCGGAAGACGTCGCTCACGGCTAAGGCGCCTGTTTTTCCCCGCAAAAGATCATCGCGAATAACGCCATTGGACTCGATGGCCACTACCACCTTGGTTATCGGGTCTTTAGGATCGTAGTCATGCCGGTTTACATACCAGCGGATAGAGTCAGCGATAAGATTGCCCAGGTTAGATTCATCCTCTTCGATCCTGAGATCAAAGGCTGTTTGCCCTATAACCTTTCTGAAACTCAGGTTCACCGGCTTAAGAACATCCCGATCGATGGTACCTATGAACGATTCAATCTTTTTCTGTAGGGTCATATCCCCGGGAATCTTGTCGTCGACCTCGATAAGCTGGTAATTTTTCAGTTGGACCTTCCCTTTTTCCCAGAGAAGATCGAGAACACCGACCCACTTTCCGTATACGCCGGCCTGGATAATCAAGGTGGAATTGACGACGATCGGTTTTTCCAGCTTAGTATGGCTATGCCCCCCAACGATGACGTCAATACCCTCTACCCCCTTGGCCAGGACCTCGTCTTCCGAGCGGGATTTTTTCTTGCTCACCCCGCTGTGGGAAAGGCAAATAACCATATCTACCTTTTCCTTTTCCCGCAGGACCTTCACCATCTCTTTGGCAATCTCAACGGGATCCCTGAACTTTACCGGCGAGGCAAAGGGTGCTTTTTCCGCAGCGTCTTTGCCCATCAAACCGAAAATTCCTATCTTAATCCCTTCTTTCTCCATGATGATATATGGCTTTACCAAGCCCCGGTTGAATGCTTCCTCGAGGGCGTCATCCCGGTCGCTCTCCTGGCTGAAGATGGCGTTGGAAAAGACGATCGCCGGCATTCCTCCCTTGGCGGCTGCCGCATGAAGGATCCGAGCTAGGCCTTTCGGTTTGAGGTCAAATTCATGGTTGCCCAGAGTAAGAACATCGTAACCCATGTCTTTCATTACCTGCAGTTCTACAGCCTCTTCCCTGGCAATCATATGGAAGAGGGAACCCATGAGAAAATCACCCCCGTCCAGGACGAGTACGGGATTGTTTCTTTTTCCCTTCTCCTGTTTGATAACCGAGGCGACCCTGGCCCAGCCTCCCTGGGTACCATCGTTCCCGATCATATCAGGGCGATAATCAATATTGGGGGAAAACCCCAGGAGATGCGAATGGAGGTCATTGGTATGAATGATGGAGATAATCTTCTCCGCGGCAAAAAGATTGGCAGACCAGAAAAGAACCGCTAAAAAAACCGAAAGCCTCAGGACTTTCATCGTCTTTCTCCCCACCTCCATAAGAGGTTGGGCCATAGGTAATACATGATCCTGCCCAGGATTACTTTCCCGAGGGGAGGTTCGAAGTCCGTCAACCGTCTTCCATTCCAGGCTCAAGGGTTCCATCGCTCAGGTATTGGATGTCATAATCCTGATCACGCTCTTTTAAGCATCACCCGATATCCTAATAGATATATAATGAGGACCACCAGGATGGCGACCAAAAGGGCTACAATGACCACCTCACCATTCCCTCCGACATTCAGTTCATCAAGATTTAAAGCAAGCTGATGAATTTGTTCGTCGGTAAGCAGGTGTAATCTCTTTTGGATCCCCTCCTCGGGAAACCCCAGCTGCTTGAGTCTTTCGCGGACCATTTTCGATTCCAGAACTTTTTGAATCTTCTGGAGGTCGGAGGGCCTATCGACGGGTGCAAGGGTAATCCCTTCCGATGGCGAAAAACCCGCATAAACCCTTGGGGTAATCCCGATGAGAAACGTTATGGTGACCATATACCATGTTACCCATTTCGTCATCTTCCTTTTCATTTTTCTTCTCCTTTCTTTTTTAAAAAGAAGATTTCCAACTTTCCGATAAAGTCCAGGTTTAAAGTTTTATCAGCATCCCTTAGTGTCCTGAGTCAGAGATTCGTTTTAAAATTTATTTTGCCGACAACCTTGGTCGTGGCCCGGGGGCCGGCTCCGGTTGAGCTAAGCCAAAATGGCCGGCGGGAGAGCAGGATTTGTTCACTTCCTTAATCTCTCACCCTATCCTTCTCCCCCCGAGGATACTATGTCGTAGCCCGGACGGGAGGGCATGAATGAGGAAACATCGGCGGGAAGAGAAGTCATCCAACACTCTCCCGCGGGTTTCCGCAAAAGGACGGCGGATTCGAAGGGCCACGGAAATATTTGGTTTGCAGCCCGCCCCGATCCATGGAAGAACCACTGCGTCGTGATTCCAAGAGAATGCCCTTCCGCCCGGGTCTTCCGATTCCGGGATTACGACACAGTCTCCAGAGGAAGAGGGGAGGCGATCAAGCTGCTTTAAGATTCATATGAACATGAAACCGGCAACGAAAAAATACCCGGTGTTCTCTGGGCCCTCTTGGGCCAAAGGTATACCCTCAATACCCGATGGCCGCGCCGTCGGAGCGGGGATCGGAGCCGCCCAGGCGTAAACCGTTTTCAGGATGAATGACGATTCCATGGGCACTGCCCATAACCTGCGACCAATTTTCCACTACATTTACTTGATGCCCGCGCCTTTTTAATTCTGCGATCACCTCAGCCGCAACCCGGCCTTCCATCGTTAATGATCCTTCCGGCTGGTTGACTAAGTATCTTCCTGATAACCAGCGCGGCGCCTGGCGGCATAGTCTTTAGAGAGAAGCTCCGCGGTAGGGATTTGGACCCTTTCCGGGTCCGAGATATAGCGATTGCGATCGGCAAACGCCAGTTTTTTAGCCTCGACCATCAGGTGCAGATGGTCGGGGGATTGATAACCCAAGGAGGAAAGATCATACCCTTCCAGAAGGTTCAGGATCAACAGGGCTGCCAGGCCCTGGGAGTTGGGAGCTGTTTCATAAACCGTGTAATCCCGATAGGCGGTTGACACGGGCTTGCCCCAGGTTGATTTCGTTTCCTGCAAATCCTTCTCGCTCAAAAGTCCGCCGTTTTCTTGCGCAAATTTGACGATCTCCCGCGCAATCTCCCCTCGGTAAAAAACATCCCTTCCATCCCGGGCGATCTTGACGAAGGACTCCGCCAGCCCTGGATTCGTCAGTAGGTCACCGGGCCTGGGAGCTTTCCCGCCGGGTAAAAAGAGGTTTTGGGAGGAAGGGAAACGGGATAACTCCGGGACCGCTTCCTGGATCTTGAAGCTCAAGATATGGCTGATGGGGTAACCCTCCCGCGCATAGGCGATGGCCGGTTCCAGAAGGGTAGGCATTGATAAATTTCCGTAGCGGTGGTGAGCTTCGAACCATCCGTCTACAGCCCCGGGGACGGTGACCGGCAGGAGTCCCCGCAAGGGTACGGCATCCATCCCGGAGGTTTGGAAATATTCGATGGTGGCCAGATAAGGCGAACGCCCGCTGGCGTTCAGAAAGGCCAGGTCTTTTTGGGCGGCGCTGTAAATCAGCCAGAAAGCGTCCCCGCCAATCCCGCACATGTGCGGGTAAACCACATTAAGGGCGGCATTGGTGGCGATGGCTGCATCCACAGCCGTTCCTCCTTTTTTTAGAATGTCCACTCCGGCCTGGGAAGCCAGGTAATGGGACGAAGCTACCAGGCCGTGGGGAGCCATGGTCACCGGTCGATTTTGCTGGGGAAAAGATTCAGGGGTTTTCGTTTTCATAACCTCCTCAGATTAAAAAATTTTTTGGGGACGCAGATTTTCAAGATAAAAGAAATGAATGCCATGGAAAGAATTCAAATATCTGCGCCAATCTGCGTCCCAATTAATTTAAGCTCTCTTTTCTCTGGTGAAAAAAATCAAAAATCGTCTGGGCATCTTTTCGGGTCAAGGGCTCAACTCGGCTGAGCTCCTCCACGGAGGCTTCCTGAATTTTTTGCAGGCTGCCAAAACCCTTGAGTAGGGCTTTCTTTTTGACTTCCCCGATTCCTGGCACTTCGTCGAGGATCGTCTGTAATCCTTGCTTGCCCCGGAGCTTCTTATGGTAGGCAATGGCAAAGCGGTGTGCCTCATCGCGGATTTGCTGCAAATAACGTAGAGCAAATGAATAAGAAGGTAAAAGGATAGGATCTTTGACCTGCGGCAGGTAAATCTTATCCGAACCCTTTCCTTCCCCCTTCATAGGACCTCTATCTTTATCTTTCGCCAGGCCGATCGCCGAGATGCCGGTTAGTTTAAACTCCGCCAGAACGGCCAGGGCAACGTTTAATTGCCCTTTGCCCCCATCTACGATGAGGAGGTCCGGCTTTTCCTGCTCTCCGTTTAATCTACCGTACCGGCGCTTTAAGATTTCGTACATCATAGCATAGTCATCCGGAAAGGAGGGGGCCTGGACTTTGAAATGCCTGTACCCGGACCTGTCGGGCCGGCCGTCCAGGAAACTCACCATAGAGCCAACAGCCATCGTGCCGAAGAGGTTGGAGATATCGAAGCACTCCAACCTGTGCGGTAAAGTTCCCAGCCTGAGTTTTTCTTGTAGTTCTTTCAGGGTCAATTCCAGGGTTTCTTTTTCGCTCACCTTCTTCTGGAAGGTATTCTCGGCATTTTTCCGGGCCATTTCGACCAGGCGTTTCTTCTGGCCCCGCTGCGGGGTGAGGACTTCTACCCTTTCCCCTTTTTTTTCGGAGAGCCATTCGGAAAAAAGCCCCTCATTTTCTATAGCCAGGGGAAGGAGGATTTCCTTGGGAATAAAGGGGTCTCCGGCATAATACTGCTGGATAAACGCCGAGAGCGCTTCTTCCTCGGGTAGGTTCAAGCGGGAGAAGTGGAATGATTTATTGCCCATCAGCAAGCCGCGGCGGTAGAAGAGAACCTGGAATTCCCAGGTGTTTCCCCGGCGGAAAAAAGCGAACACATCCTGGTCGGTTAAGGTTGGAGAAACAGCTTTTTGTTTTTCCAGGGTTTGCTTCATAGCCTGGATCTGGTCGCGAATACGGGCCGCTTCCTCGAAGTTCAATTCTTCCGCAGCCGCCATCATCTTTTCCTCCAAGAGTCTGATCAATTGCGAGTTTTTTCCTTCGAGGAAGAGGAAAACCTCCTGGGCCAGCTCGGCATATTTTTCCCGGGAGATCAGCCGGCAACAAGGCCCCAAACACTTTTTGATCTGGAAGTTCAGGCAGGGGCGGGAGCGGTTCCGGAAATTGGCCTCGCGGCAGGTGCGTAAGGGGAACACCCGCTGCAACAGGCGGAGGGTTTCTTTGACCGCCGCGCTGGAAGCAAAAGGGCCGAAATAGCGGGCCCCATCCCGTTTTATTTTACGGACTAAAGAGAGCTTCGGAAAATCCTCGTTGACGTTGAACTTGAGGCTGAAAAAGGTTTTGTCGTCTTTAAAATTGATATTGTATCGGGGCTGGAATTTCTTGATCAGGGTGTTTTCCAGGACCAGGGCTTCTTTCTCCGTGTCCGTGAGCAGGGTTTCCAACTGATGGACTTTGGGCCTGAGAAAGCGCAGGGAGTAACGGGGGTCATCGGACTTGCCAAAGTACGTCCTCACCCGGTTACGCAGATTTTTAGCTTTACCCACGTAGAGCACGGTCCCTTCTTTGTCCTTCATCAGGTATACGCCGGGACTTGTGGGCAGGACCTGAATTTGTGCTTCTAAAGACGGAAGTTCCATAACAGTAATTTTGGATTTGAGATTGATGAACTCGTAAAAAGTCAAAAAAGCCGTCGCTCCGGCGAAACTTGTCCTCGCGAAAGCGGGGAGCAGGAGTCCAGAGCTACTTGAATTAACTGGATTCCCGCTTTCGCGGAATGACCAAATGGGAACCAAAAGGACTTTTTTATGGGTCCATCAAGATTTTAGATTACAGATTGCAAATCTACAATCAGCAATTTATCGGTATTCCAACTCCCTTTCTTCCAGAGATTTGATCCGGTCCCGCAGCTCGGCCGCCTTCTCGAAATGGAGTTTGGAAGCGGCTGTACGCATCTCTTTTTTCAGCCGGGACACCAACTTGGGAATTTCAAAGACGGAAACGTAATCCCCGGGCTGCTCGGCAATTAGAGGGACGGTGACATAGTCCGCCTCATAGATTGATTCTAAGATATCCGGTATGGCTTTTTTGACGGTCTCAGGGGTAATTTTATGCTGGCGGTTATACGCTTGCTGGATTTTCCGCCGCCGTTCGGTTTCAGCGATGGCTTTCTTCATCGAATCCGTGAATTGCTCGGCATAAAGAATCACCCGCCCCGAAACATTCCGGGCGGTCCTGCCGAAGGTCTGGATGAGCGAGGTCTCGGAACGCAAAAAGCCTTCTTTATCCGCGTCCAAAATGGCGACCAGGGAAACTTCCGGCAGGTCCAGGCCTTCCCGCAGGAGATTGATGCCAATGAGGACGTCGAACTTACCCAGCCGCAGGTCACGGATAATCTCCATCCGCTCTAAGGTCTCGACGTCCGAGTGCAGGTATTTCACCTTAAGGCCCAGTTCGGCGTAGTACCCAGTGAGGTCTTCGGCCATCCGCTTGGTTAAAGTGGTGACAAGAACGCGCTCTCCTCTGGCCGTGCGGACCCGAATCTCATGCAAAAGGTCATCCACCTGATAGCGGGCGGGTTTGACCTCAACCGGCGGGTCAATGAGCCCGGTCGGGCGAATGATCTGTTCAACGATCCGTCCTCGGGATTGCTGCAGCTCGTAAGCGGCCGGGGTGGCGGAAACATAGATCACCTGGGGAACGCGGCGTTGGAATTCTTCAAAGGAAAAAGGACGGTTATCCAGGGCCGAGGGCAGGCGGAATCCATATTCCACGAGGGTTTCTTTGCGGGTGCGGTCGCCCCAGTACATGCCGTTCAATTGCGGCACGGTGATGTGGCTCTCGTCGATGAAAATCAGGGCATCGGCGGGAAAATAATCCAGGAGGGTGTAGGGAGGTTCGCCGGGTTTCCGGCCATCCAGATGCCGCGAGTAGTTCTCAATTCCCGTGCAGTAGCCCATTTCTTGGAGCATCTCGATGTCAAAGTTGGTGCGTTGTTCCAAGCGCTGGGCTGCCAGGAGTTTTTGCTGGGCATACAGCTGCTCCAAACGTTGGGCCAGCTCTTGCCGGATGGTATGGAGCGCTTGGCGCAACCGGTCTTGAGGAGTAACGTAGTGGCTTCCGGGAAAGATGTGGACATGCCGCAAATGGCGTAGAACTTTTCCTCGGAGCGGGTCGATCTCCGCAATGGACTCTACCAGGTCGCCGAAAAACTCTACCCGAATCGCTTTCTCCTCCTCATACGCCGGAAAAATCTCCAGCACGTCGCCGCGCACGCGGAAGGTTCCGCGGTGGAAGTCGTAATCATTGCGCTGATACTGGATCTCCACCAGGCGGGCCAGGACATCGTCCCGGGAAACCTCCTTTTGATCTTCAACCAGGACAATCATACCCTGGTAGGTTTCCGGCGAGCCCAATCCGTAGATACAGGATACGGAAGCCACCACGACCACGTCCCGCCGGGTAAGGACAGAATGAGTGGCCGAGTGGCGCATCTTGTCAATCAGGTCGTTGATGGAAGCATCCTTTTCAATGTAAGTGTCGGTTACGGGCACGTAAGCTTCTGGCTGGTAGTAGTCGTAGTAGCTGACGAAGTACTCTACGGCATTCCCGGGGAAAAGCAGGTGAAACTCCTGAAAGAGCTGGCCCGCCAGGGTCTTATTGGGGGCGATGACGAGAGTCGGCTTCCGGACCTGTTCAATGACGTTGGCCATGGTGAAAGTCTTCCCGGAGCCGGTGACGCCGAGGAGAACTTGATGAGGCCAGCCTTGGGTTACGCCCTGGACAATCTTCTTGATGGCCTGGGGTTGGTCGCCTTTGGGTTTGAACTCGGAGATGATCTTGAAATCGGGCATGAATCAAGCGAGCCCTAACATCCTATTCCTTGGAGGATTCTTTTAATTCCCGGGCCTGCCGGTGGTCGATGGACTCGTACGCCCGGAGAGCCTTCTGGAAATAAGTTAAAGCCTTCTTGTATTGTCCCTGATAAAAAAATTCTGCTCCTTGGCGATCGAGTTCGGTGGCCCGCGCCCTCTGTTTGAGGATCGGCTGCTTCCCAGCACATCCGCACATCCGTATAAAAAGGTAAGGAGAAGAACATCAAGTAAGATTATGACCAAGGGAAGCGGACTTCTTCTTCGTACCATCGTTTGGGCCTTTACCGGGTTTTTACGAGATCCTCAGGCAACGATGTCAGTTTAACAGGGGAGTGAAAAATTATCAAGTGTTACCAGCAGCTTCCGAATTATGAAGAAGCGGCTATCGGTGGCTACCCATCCACTTGGAAATGATGCCGGGTACATCTGAATCGTATAGGTAGGAAAAGAGGGAAGGATCTTTATAAAGCTTTCAATCTTTGGGGGGTAAGGCCGCCTTACCTATTTACCGAAAAACAATGGATGTTCCCATAAACTTGGCCGTGCAACTAAGAAAGAGGTTGAAGGATTGTTGCAGAAGAGAAGGGGAGGGGGAAGCTACCAACTCGGTAGCCTTTATTTGATTCCTTTTTCCTTCTTGCTGGCTATGGTAGGCAGCGATGACTTTATCCGGATCCAGGTGAATGAATTTAGCATAGCTGCGTAAAAATCCGATGGCAAAAGCTTCCGCTGGCAAGAGGTGAAATTCTTAAATTTAATATTGATTACCAATTATTACGCAAACTTGGGAGGAAAATAACGGCAATAAAAAATCAATAATTTCTTAATCGTTGTTCAAAATTGTAAAGTTTCTCCCCCTCTCTATTCTCTATTTCCCGTTTACAGAACTTAGTCCTGGCCCAGCGCAGCCCTGCACCGCCCTGAACCAGCACGGTTCAA
This sequence comes from Pseudomonadota bacterium, assembly GCA_018819135.1. Classification (GTDB taxonomy): domain Bacteria; phylum Desulfobacterota; class SM23-61; order SM23-61; family SM23-61; genus JAHJQK01. The sequence goes on from JAHJQK010000191.1 coordinate 50,948, forward strand.
GGCACCGCATGGTGTACAGGGCGCAATACCTCCCCGCCGGGTCCGGGTAGAGACTGCCCGGCCCGGACGGGAGGGTGAATCTCTCGGGAGCCCGAGGCATTCCTCCTTTCAAGAAACAAGGCGGGGCTGCTAAGGGGGAAAAAGTGTTAGTTTTTCTTGACATTCTCCCATTTTTTTTTAAGAATGGAAGCAGTCGCATTGCTTTTCCGCCATTCAGTTAAATGAAGCGTCATGAAGAATAAGATAAATAGTGGCCAACATGGGTTGGCTTTTATTTTTTGGGTGAAAGGAAGAAATTATGGCGATTAAAATTACGGACACCACTCTGCGTGATGCCCATCAATCTTTGATGGCCACGCGATTGCGTACGGCCGACATTCTGCCAATTGCTGAAGAACTCGATCGGGTAGGCTTCTTCTCGTTGGAGTCCTGGGGGGGCGCGACTTTTGATGCCTGCATCCGTTTCCTCAACGAGGACCCCTGGGAGCGTTTGCGCACTTTCAAGGCCCATATTTCCCAAACCCCCCTGCAGATGCTCCTGCGTGGCCAAAACCTGGTGGGCTACCGGCATTACGCCGACGATGTGGTGGAAGAGTTTGTGCGCTTGGCCATCAAGAACGGGGTGGGTATCTTTCGGATTTTTGATGCCCTGAATGATATCCGGAACATGATTACGGCCATCCAGGCCGTTAAAAAGGACAAGGCTCATGTCCAGGGCACCATCTGTTACACGGTAAGCCCCGTGCATACTATTGAAAGCTTTGTCCAGATGGCCATCGAACTGGAAAAAGTAGGTTGCGATTCCATCTGTGTCAAGGATATGGCCGGGCTGATTACTCCCAAAGCTGCCTCGAATTTGATCCGGGCCCTCAAAAAAGCCGTTCAACTTCCTCTCAGCCTGCACAGCCACTGCACCAGTGGAGTGGCTCCTTTGAGTTACGAGGCTGCTGTTCAGGCAGGAGTGGACATCCTGGATACAGCCATGGGCCCCTTCAGCGGTGGCACTTCTCAACCCCCGACCGAATCAGTGGTCGCTGCTCTTAAGGGCACCGAGTTTGACACGGGCCTGGACCTCGAACTTCTGGCCGGGATCAGCGCTCATTTCACGGCCCTGCGGGAAAAATATCAGGGTCTTCTCGACCCCATCGCCCAGCGTCCGGACGTCAATGTTTTTTTGCACCAGATCCCGGGAGGAATGCTTTCCAACCTCCTCTCCCAACTTAAGGAGCAGAATAAGGTGGAGAAGTACTCTGAGGTCTTAAAAGAGATTCCCCGGGTGCGGCAGGACCTGGGATTCCCCCCCCTGGTTACCCCCACCTCCCAGATCGTGGGGACACAGGCCGTGCTCAATGTCATCCTCGGAGAACGGTATGCCCGAGTCACCAAGGAGGTAAAAGAGTACTGCCTGGGTTCCTATGGGAGAACTCCGGCGCCCATCGATCCCCAGATCAGGAAGAAGATCATCGGCAGGGAAAAACCCATAGAAGGCCGCCCGGCAGACCTGATCAAACCCCAGCTCGAGGACCTGAAAAAGGAAGCCCAGCGCATGGGCATCCTGAAAAAAGAAGAGGATTTGATAACCTATGCCCTCTACCCCAACGTGGCTCCCAAGTTTCTCCGGGGAGAGGTCAAGGAAGAAGCTCTTCCCGCTGCCGAGCCCGTGAGTACTCAGGCCCCCAAACCCATCAGCTCGGAATTTCAGGTGGATGTAGATGGGGAGCTTTTCAACGTGCGCATCTACCCTGTTCCCGGGGTTCCTTCGATCAAAGAAAGTTCCACGGTTCCGGCCGAGAAGACTCTGCCGAAAGACCAGAAGGGAGCCGTTCTCTCTCCCCTGCAGGGAATGGTCTTGCGGCTTTTGGTAAAGCCGGGGGATACCGTGGAAAAGGGCAAACCCATCGCTGTCCTCGAAGCCATGAAGATGGAGATGCCCGTGGAATCGCCCCATGCGGGGGAAGTCCAGGAGATTTTTGTCTTCGAAAGCGAGATGATCAATGCCGGCGACGTGCTGATGGTCATCCGGTGAGGAGCGGCTGATGTTCAAAAAAATCTTGGTGGCCAACCGGGGCGAGATCGCCATCCGGGTCATGCGGGCCTGCCGGGAGATGGGTATCATGAGCGCGGCAGTTTATTCCGACGTAGACCGGCAGGCGCTTTTTGCCAATTACGCCGACGAGGCTTATTATCTGGGACCCTCCCCAGCCTCAGAAAGTTACCTCAATATTGCCAAGATTATAGCCATCGCCAAGGAAGCCCAGGCCGAGGCCATCCATCCCGGCTACGGATTTCTGGCCGAGAACCCGAACTTTGCCGTGGCCTGCGAACAGGAGGGAATCAAGTTCATCGGTCCATCCAGCCGGACCTTGGAGATGGCCGGGAATAAGATCATGACCCGCCAGATCATGGCCCGGGCCGGGCTTCCGGTGATTCCGGGAACTCGGGGTAAGATCAAGGATTTGGCCCATGCCACCCGTTTCTGTAAATCCACCGGTTATCCGGTAATCATCAAGCCGGCCTTTGGCGGCGGGGGGATCGGCATGAAGGTGATCGAGCGGGAAGAAGAATTACTTTCCGCCCTGGAGTCCTCCCAGACCATGGCCCGTCAGGCTTTTGGCGATGATGAAATCTTTATCGAGAAATATCTTCCCAAACCCAGGCACATCGAGTTTCAAATCCTGGCGGATGAACGGGGGAACATCCTGCACCTAGGCGAGCGGGAATGCACCATACAGCGCCGCCATCAGAAAATTCTCGAGGAGACTCCCTCCCCCATCATGACCCGGGCCCTGCGCCAGGAAATGGGCCGGGTGGCCGTGGCTGCCGCCCGGGCCCTGAATTACACCAACGTCGGGACCATCGAGTTCATTTACTCCGAAGGACAATTTTATTTCCTCGAGGTCAACGCCCGCATCCAGGTGGAGCACGCCATCACCGAGATTGTTACCGGCGTGGACCTGGTGAAAGAGCAGATCAGGATCGCTGCCGGTCTTCCTTTGGACATCTACCCGGAGGATATCACCCTGAACGGCTGGGCCATTGAGTGCCGCATCAACGCCGAAGATCCCTTGAACAATTTTGCTCCCTGCCCGGGAAAGCTCGCGGGCTATCGCTCCCCGGGCGGCATCGGCATCCGGGTGGACAGCGGTGTGCACACCCGGTACACCATCCCTCCTTTCTACGATCCCATGATCTCGAAGTTGATCATCTGGGGCCGGGACCGGCAGGAAACCATTGAAAGAGCCAAGCGGGCGCTTTATGAATACATCATCGTCGGCGTGCGCACGAATATTCCTTTCCTTAAAGCGGTAGTCAGCAACCCCTCTTTTATCAAGGGCGAGATGACAACCCATTTCATCGAGGAAGAGCGGGAATTGTTTCAGGACATGCTGCGTATCATCGAGAAGGAGAAGTCCCTACAAGAGAAGCTGGAAGTCATCTTCAATCCCCGGCGGAAGATGGCGGCTATAGCCATGGCTCTTGAGGCTTACCGGGGGCAGGCGTAGGAATTTTGCCACAGGGAACCCAGAGTGCACAGAGAAAACTAAAGCAAATTTAATTCTTTCATGCTCTAATACGAATTCCTTTCTTCAGCCCATTTTTTTGTTATAATTAATTTTAATGGTGTTTTCCTCTGTGGTCTCTGTGATCTCTGTGGCTAATTTTTAGGAGTTTTTATGAGTGACTTGGAAATTGATTTTGCCAGAGGACAGGGGTTGATCCCGGCCATCGTTCAGGACTGGGAGACGGGTGAAGTATTGATGGTGGCTTACATGAACCCTGAGAGCTGGGCTAAAACGCAGGAGACAGGCCAGGCCTGCTTCTGGTCCCGCTCCCGCAAGAAACTTTGGCTCAAGGGTGAAACCTCGGGCCATGTCCAGATCATCAAAGAGGTCTTCATAGATTGCGATAATGACGCCCTCCTGCTGAAAGTGGAGCAAGTCGGCGGGGCAGCCTGCCATACCGGGTACCGCTCCTGCTTCTACCGCCGGATTGTGAACGATGTGACGGAAACCGTTGGCGAACGCGTCTTTGATCCCAAGGAGGTTTACGGTGGATAAAATATTAAAGTTTGGTATTCCCAAGGGTAGCCTGGAGAAAGCGACCATCGACCTTTTCCAGAAGGCCGGATGGGTGGTCAAGGTAAGCACGCGAAATTATTTTCCCTCGGTGGATGACCCGCAGCTGTCCTGCGCCCTGATCCGGGCCCAGGAGATGGCCCGCTACGTAGAAGAGGGAGCCCTGGATGCGGCCATCACAGGGAAAGACTGGGTGATGGAAAACAACAGCGATGTGGTAGAGGTTCAGGAATTGATTTATTCCAAGGAAAGCCCGCGTCCGGCCCGGTGGGTCCTGGTAGTCACGGAAGATTCACCCATAAAGCGGTTGGAAGACATGCAGGGCAAAAAGGTGGCCACTGAGCTTGTTTCCTTTACCCGTCGCTACTTTGGCGAGAAGGGAATCAAGGTCAAAGTGGAATTCTCCTGGGGCACCACCGAAGCCAAGGTTGTGGAAGGGTTGGTGGACGCCATCGTGGACGTAACCGAGACCGGGTCGACCATCCGGGCTCACGGCCTGCGCATCGTCCACGAACTCATGCAATCCACCCCCCGCCTGATTGCCAACAAAGAATCCTGGCAGGACCCCTGGAAAAAAGAGAAAATTCAACAGATCGCCACCTTGCTCAAAGCCGCTCTGGGTGCAGACCGGATGGTTGGCTTGAAGATGAACGTTCCTCAAAAACGCCTGGAGGAGGTGGTAGTGGTCCTTCCCTGCCTGAATGCACCGACCATTGCTTCTTTGTATCAAAGCGATTGGTACTCGGTAGAAGTCGTGGTCCGGGAAGAGGTCGTGCGGGAACTAATCCCCTTGTTATTGAGAAAAGGCGCCGAGGGGATCATCGAGTATGCGCTGAACAAGGTCATCTGACCGACATTTTTTAATTGACTTTATTAATGGGTTTCATTTACACTCACTTTCGTTCGTAGCCCACGCCTTTCTGAAAAACAAAATGAGAAATGAACCAGGCCTTGATCTTTTGGTCGGGGAGGAGTTCATTTGGTAGAACCTAAAACAACCTGCCTATCAACGGGAAAGAAAATAAGCAGATATTCCGGGAGAATCTTTTTTTCCTTATGGATCGATTTTTAAGCCTTATTAAAGTGAACGGCAAAAGGAACAATCGTGGTGAAGAATCTGCCTAAGGCCGATTCGCAGTGAAATAAACTTTTAGAAAACGGCAGGCGGGTGATGCATGATACCTCAGATAGATTGAAGGAAAATCCAGATATCAGAGATTTCTATTTAGGGCTCTCTGATATTGGGGAGCGGAAGAGTTTTCGAAAGGTGAAGCATTATAAGAGAAGGAAAAGATGGCTCACATAGTATCATAAACCGTGTTTGATAAGTAATAAGCAAACCCGTACCCATAGAATTTTGCTGGGGGGATGAATGCCTTTTCAAAGCGGATCAATTCACCTTTTTTATCTCTAATTCATCAATTTGGGAGGTTATTAAATTAAAAGGTATACTCCCAGGTTTTTCTTGAAATTTTACTGATAACTATGTTAGCTTTTTGGGGGTCGCAGGATCAAGCATGGTGGAAAGTTTAAGCCGGTGAATTATCTTATTCTCCCAAGAAACTTTCAATAACTCCTGACCACACTTAAACTCCATTACATTATTTTTACGAAAGGAGAATAAAGCCTTGTTTCAGATCGTCGATACCAGGCTTCTGGCGGCGGCAGTAAAACACTTTAAAATCGCTGCTCCGGAGATCGCCAAGAAAAGAAAGCCTGGTCAGTTTATTGTCTTACGCATCAACGAAGAAGGTGAAAGAATCCCTTTGACCATGGCCGATGCAGACCCGGAGGCAGGGACTATCACCCTCATTTTCCAGGAATTAGGAAAATCCACAGAACAACTCGGAAAGCTTAAGGCCGGGGATATGATCTCCGATTTAATCGGACCTTTAGGAGTTCCCACCCACATCGAGAAATTTGGAACCGTGGTCTGCATCGGTGGCGGAATCGGCATCGCTCCGGTCTATCCCATTGCCAAAGCCATGCGGGAGGCCGGGAATACCGTTATCTCCATCATTGGCGCCCGAACCAAGAATCTGCTGATTCTCGAGGACGAAATGGCCAGGGTATCCCATTCCCTGAAAGTCTCCACGGACGACGGAAGCTATGGATACCACGGGTTCGTCAGTGATATCCTGCAAAATGTCATCGATGAGGGTACGACCGTCAACTTGGTCGTGGCCATCGGGCCGGTACCCATGATGCGGGTGATCTGCAATGTTACGCGCAATCAAAAAATCAAGACCGTTGTCAGCTTGAACCCCATCATGGTCGATGCCACGGGAATGTGCGGTGCCTGCCGTGTAACCGTGGGGGGAAGAACCCGGTTTGTTTGCGTAGACGGCCCGGAGTTTGACGGACATGAAGTGAATTTCGCTGAACTGGTCAAACGACAGCGGGCCTACCTAGAGCAGGAAAAACTATCCCTGGAAACTTTCCGCCATCAAGGCGGAGCTTGCCTCGGAGGTAAATCCTGATGACTGAAACCGGCGAGAAGAAAAAAAGAATCCAAGTTCCCCGGCAGAAGATGCCCGAACAGGAACCCAAAGTCCGGGCCAAAAATTTCGACGAAGTTCCTTTCGGCTACACTCCGGAACTGGCCGAGCTGGAAGCAGGCCGGTGTTTGCAGTGCAAGAAACCAACCTGCATAGAAGGCTGCCCGGTGTCCATCGACATCCCGGCCTTCATCGATCTGATCCTCCAGGATGATTTCTCGGGCGCGGCCCGCAAGCTCAAGGAGATGAACAGCCTCCCCGCGGTTTGCGGCCGGGTCTGCCCGCAGGAAGACCAGTGCGAAAAAGTTTGTATCTTAGGCAAGAAGGGTGAACCTGTGGCCATCGGCAGACTGGAGCGTTTCGCTGCTGATTACGAGATGGCCCACGGGGAATTCATCATGCCTTCCAAGGCGCCCCCCACGGGAAAAAAAGTAGCCGTTGTGGGCTCGGGTCCAGCCGGTTTGACCCTGGCCGGAGACTTGATCAAAAAGGGTCATGAGACGACCATTTTTGAGGCCCTGCATAAACCTGGAGGGGTGCTGGTTTACGGCATTCCTGAATTTCGTCTCCCCAAGGCCATCGTCCAGGCCGAGGTTGACTACCTGCAAAAAATCGGCGTGGAGCTCAGGTCCAACATGGTTATTGGTAAGATCTACACTGTGAATGAGCTGATGGCCAACGGATACGATGCGGTATTTTTGGGAACAGGCGCAGGTCTGCCGACATTCATGAACATCCCGGGGGAAAACTTCAATGGAGTTTATTCGGCCAACGAATACCTAACCCGTTCTAACCTGATGAAGGCCTACCTTTTTCCCCAGTTTGATACCCCCATTGCCAAAGGAAAAAAGGTGGCCGTCTTGGGCGGAGGAAACGTGGCCATGGATTCGGCGCGCACAGCCCTTCGCCTGGGAGCCGACGACGTTTATATTGTCTACCGTCGTTCGAAGAAGGAGCTGCCTGCTCGAATCGAAGAAGTACACCATGCTGAAGAAGAGGGTGTCCAGTTTCATTTCTTAACCCTGCCCGTCGAGATTTTGGGCAACGAAGATGGTTGGATTTGCGGAATGAAATGCCAGCGCATGGAATTGGGCGAACCCGATGAATCCGGCCGCCGCCGGCCCATTCCCGTGCCCGGATCAGAATTCACCTTAGAGGTGGACATGGTGGTCGTGGCCATCGGCACGGGGGCCAATCCTTTGATCCCGTCGACCACTCCGGACCTACAGACCAACAAATGGGGATATATCGTCGCCGATCCCGAGACCGGGGCCACGAGCAAGAAAGGGGTCTACGCCGGGGGAGATATCGTTACCGGCTCGGCCACGGTCATTCTGGCCATGGGGGCCGGGCGCAAGGCTGCCGATGCCATTCATACATATCTGACGGAGTGAATTAACCGAGCGCCGAGTGCTAAGCGCCGGGCGTACGCAGCAAGTTGAAAAAAGAATTGACAACCGTTTGCCAAGATGTGAATATGTATAAGCATCCAGCAATCAGCTCTCAGCAACCAGCAAATTAATCAAAGGGCATTTTTTCAATTCAAGGCATTCTTACTTATTGGCTGAAAGCTTTTTTTAAAGGAGGGCGCAAAAAACTTTTTAACATAGGCCAACCGGGAAGGGAAGGTGGTGCGAGACCACCGCTGCCCCGCAACTGTGATCGGAACGAAACCCACAAGAAACGAAATAATAGGCAATAGGCGATAGGCAATAGGTGATGGGAAAAAGAAAAAATTTTGTATTTGATGGTAACCCATAGCCTAAAGCCTCGAACCTATAGCCTGTTTTTTACGTTTCAGCCACTGGACACTGTCCGGGAAGGCGTGGGGAGTTCGCCATAGGACAGGCGGACAAGTAGGAAGCCGTAAGCCAGGAAACCTGCCCGACTTGATTAACATTCTCGACCCTTCCGAGGGGAAGGTGGGCAGAGAATCGCAACGATTTAAAACCCCAACTTTCTCCCTTAGAAGGTTGGGGTTTTTTATTTTATTTGGCCACAGAGAGCACAGAGAAGGATAAAGAATAAAAAATTTCGGGTTACGGGTTAAAATCTTTTTGCAGGCCATAAAATATTCTTTATCTGAATTTTATTTATATTTAAAACTCTGTGTTCTCTGTGACCTCTGTGGCAAAAGGGTTTTATGAATAAAAAAATCATTTTTATTACGGGTGGGGCACGGAGCGGGAAGAGCCACTTCGCTCAGGAACTGGCCTCAAAATTCCCCGGGCCCAAAGCATACCTGGCCACGGCCCAGCCTCTGGATAAAGAGATGGTCGAACGAATCCGCAGGCATAAACATATCCGGCCAAAAGATTGGCAGACCCTGGAAGAGCCGTTCCGGGTGGCGGAGGCGATTAGGAAAAACGGAGATCGTTTCAGCCTTATCCTTCTCGATTGCCTTACCCTCTGGATCTCCAACTTCATGATGGCAGATTGGAGTGAGGAGAAGATCCTCGCGGAAGCGGATCGATTGCTGAAAGTCTGCCGGGGTACGAAGTGCTCTTTCATCCTGGTGGGCAATGAAGTGGGGATGGGTATCGTTCCCGATAACCCCCAAGCCAGAACTTTTCGCGACTTGAGTGGGCTGGTTCAGCAAAAAATAGTCCGGGAAGCGGACGAGGTTTATTTTATGGTTTGCGGACTTCCTCAGAAAATAAAGCCGTAGGGGCGGGGTGACCCCGCCCCTACAGAGTCGTTAGAGGCCATCAAGGGGGGAATAATGGAAACAGATTTAAAGAAAAGGCTCTCTTCAATTCGACCGATAAAAGAAGAATTTCTTACCCTCGCCCAGGCCAAGCTGGATAGGCTGACCAAACCCCAGGGCAGCCTGGGTCAACTCGAAGAGATGGCCAAAAAGTACGTGGCCATCGTTGAGAATCTAAACCCCAGGATTGAGAAAAAGATTATTTATGTTTTTGCCGGCGATCATGGCGTTGTGGCTGAAAGCGTCAGCGCGTATCCCAAAGAAGTAACTCCTCAAATGGTTTACAACTTCCTGCGCGGAGGAGCTGGCATTAACGTTCTGGCGCGTCATGCAGGAGTTAGTGTGGTTGTGGTGGACATCGGGGTGGACCATGAGTTTGAACCCAGGGAGGGGCTATTGGTCCGTAAAGTTTCCCGGGGGACAGGAAACATCATCTGCGGTCCGGCCATGTCCAGGGACCAGGCATTGCAGGCCCTATTGGTGGGTTTAGAGATGGCCGATCACGCTAAGGAACAAAAAGCTGATTTGGTAGGCACTGGCGACATGGGGATCGGCAACACCACTCCCAGTAGCGCCATCCTGGCTGCCCTCACAGGCATGCCGGTGAAAGAGGTGACTCATCGTGGAACAGGAATAGACGATGCTGCCCTGGCGCGCAAAATTCAGGTTATCGAGAGGGCCATTGCCTTCAACAGACCCGACCCGAAGGATCCACTGGACGTCCTGGCCAAAGTGGGGGGGTTTGAGATTGCCGGAATTGCCGGATTGATTATCGGGTGTGCCTGCCACCGAATTCCTGTCGTGGTGGACGGCTTTATCTCGACCGCCGGCGCGATGATTGCGGTAGGTTTGAACCCGGAGATAAAAGGGTATCTTTTTGCCTCTCATCAGTCCGTTGAGGTGGGGCATAAGTTCATGTGGGAGTACATCGGCCAGAAGCCTATCCTGAACCTCTCCATGCGGCTGGGCGAGGGGACGGGCGCAGCCTTGGCCATGTCCATGATCGAAGCGGCGGTAAAAGTAATGAATGAAATGGCCACTTTTTCCGAAGCAGGAGTATCGGAAGCAAAGGAATGAAAAGTTTCTTTCTGGCCTGGCAATTTTTAACCATCCTCCCCGGGAGGAAGAGCGATCAGGAAATAAATCCCCGGCTCTTGGGTCGATCTATGGCTTTTTACCCGGTGATCGGGCTTCTCCTGGGGCTGATTCTCTGGGCGGCCCACTGGGCCTTTTCCTTAGCGTTCCCCCGCACCCTCGCGGATGGACTGATCGTCCTGCTTCTTGTAATCCTCACCGGCGCTTTCCACCTGGATGGGCTAGCCGATACCTGCGATGGGCTGGTCTCCGGAAAGACCCCCGAAGAAAGACTGAAGATCATGAAAGACCACCGGGTGGGGACTTTTGGGGTCGTTGGTTTGATTTTGATTTTGGGAATGAAATTCTTAGCCCTCGATTCTTTACCTGACCCAGCTGTAGGAAGGACTTTGTTGGTGGCTTTGATTCTCAGCCGCTGGTCCATGGTGTCATTAACCTACTGGGCTCCTTATGCCCGCCGGGAAGGTGGCTTGGGTCTTCCCTTTAAGGAAAATCTGACTACAAGAGAAATGGTCGTGGCCGCTGCCACTTCCTTAGTTCTCAGCTTTTTCTTCTACCGTTTTTGGGGGATGATCCTGTGGCTGGTGGTAGGGGTTTTTACTCTTCTCTTCCAAAAATTCTTTGAGAATAAGATCGGGGGCATCACTGGCGATGTTCTTGGCGCGGTGAATGAGGCCAATGAAGTTCTGGTTTTGATTTTGATGTCCGGGATGTTGTATTGGCATCCATCTTGATAACTTTTTACGAGTTCATCGTTATTAAATTGGCATGAAAGAGACTAAAACAATGGATCCTGAACGAACCCGAATTTATCTGGCCCGCCACGGAGAAGTGGTCAACCACGGAGTTTATAACGGGCAGACCGACGTTGACATTACCCCCACCGGTCTGAAGCAAATGGAGCGCCTGAGCGATCTTTTAAAAGATAAAAATCTCTCTGCGGTTTATTGCAGCGACCTCCGGCGTACCCAAAAAGGAGCTGAGATCATCGCCAACACGCACCGTCTTGAACCCCAAAGCTTTCCCCATTTCCGGGAGATGCATTTCGGCCGCTGGCAGGGACTGAATTATCAGGGGGTCTTGGAAAAATACCCTGCGGACATTCCCCAGTGGATCAACAACCTGGAAACCTTTCGCATTCCCGCCGGAGAGAGCATAATGGATATCCATGATCGGGCCATCCCCAAATTGAAGGAGTTGGTCGAGTTCCACCGGGGCCAGGAGTTCGCCTTGGTTTGCCATGGCGCGCTGAACCGGGTAATTCTGGCCGAGGCCCTTCATTTATCCTTCGCTCACCTTCTGCGGATCGAGCAGGATTACGGGTGCCTGAACATCATTGAGTATACCCTCTCGGGGACGCTGGTGAAATTAATCAATGGGTAAAAAGACAAAGGCGGATTATGAATTACGGATTGGGGCTTCGGTAGGGGCACGCTGCAGCGTGCCCCTACATCTTTCCACGCTCCTCATTGGTCTTCTGTTGTTCATCAGCAGCAATGTTTATGGGGCTACCTTCACCGATGAGGTAGGGCGAACGCTGGAAGTGAAAGCTCCCCCCCGGCGCATCATCTCCGTGGCCCCGAGCGTCACCGAGATGCTTTTCGCCGTGGGCCTGGAGGACAAAATTGTTGGCGTCAGCACGCACTGCAATTATCCACCCGGGGCTATGAAAAAAGAGCAGATCGGCGGGTATATCACGCCTTCCCTGGAAAAAATTATTTCCTTGAAGCCCGACTTAGTCATCGGGACCGCTGACGGGGAATTGAAGCCTTTCGTCAACAAAATGGCCGGGTTGGGAATTCCGGTGTACATCATCAACCCCAGGAACGTATCTGGGGTGATGGCTTCCATCCAGAATATCGGAGAAATAACCTTCAGCCAGGCTGCTGCCAAACGCCTGGTTGCTTCCATGCAAGAGAAGACACAAACCATCCAGGATAAAATAAAGGGGCGGCCTCTGTTGCGGGTACTGCACGTCATGGCTTTCGATCCTTTGATCAGCTCGGGAAAAGGAACGTTTGTGGATAATTTGATCCGCATGGCCGGCGGCGTCAATATTGCCGAGGCTGCCCAGGGGAGTTATCCCCGGTTAAGCATGGAAGAAGTGATCCTGCAGGATCCGGAGGTCATTATCCTTTCTTCCATGAAGTCGCGAGATCCTCTGACGGAGCAGAAACAGTGGTGGGCCAGATGGAAAGAGATTTCGGCTGTGCGTACCCGCAGGATCCACGTTATCGATGCCGACTTGATCCACCGCCCATCGCCGAGAATCGTAGAAGGTCTGGAGGAGACGGCTAAGGCTATTCACCCCGAAGCATTTATCAAAGGGTTCAAGGGGTCAAGGGTCCCAGGGGCCAAGTGAATAAAGAGTAGGGTTCAAGGAGGCCAGGGGTCGAGTGAAATGTTCAAAATGGCTAAAGGATAACGATTTTACACTGGATCCCTTGAACCCTTGAATCCTCGAATCCTTTTATAAAGGTTTTTAAATTGTCCCGTTTCACTTTTAAAAGATGGCTCTTCTGGATGATCTTCCTTTCCGTCTGCTTGGCCGGGGTGGGAATAATGGCCGTTTCTCTGGGGGCGGTCTCGATTCCGCTTTCTAAAAGCTGGGCCATTCTTTTCCACCACTTCTTGGGCACGGGTTCTCCGGGGGCAGGGGATGTAAAAGATTCTTTAATCATCCTTGACCTCCGTTTACCCCGGGTGATCGCGGGAGCGCTCGTAGGAGCAGCCCTGTCCGTAGCCGGCAGCGTGCTTCAGGCTCTGTTGCGTAACCCCCTGGCTGACCCTTATATCCTGGGAATCTCCAGCGGTGCAGCCGTGGGAGCGGTGCTGGCCATTCTTTTCGGCCTGGGGGCCACGATCTTGGGAAGTTATGCCGTTCCGGGCGCGGCCTTCGCCGGAGCCTTGCTTACCTTGCTTTTAGTCTATTTCCTGGCCCGGGTGGAAGGACGTGTTCCGGCGCAAACCATGCTTTTGGCTGGAGTCATCATCAGCGCCTTTTTCTCGGCTATCATCATGTTTCTTATTTCCGCAACCAGTGATGAACGCCTTTACAGCGTGACCTTCTGGTTGATGGGCAATCTGGAATATGTCGCCTCCCAGGCTCTGGGGATCGTATTCATCTACCTTCTCTTGGGCAGTGCGGTCCTATTCTCTCTGGCCAAAGACCTCAACCTCATGAGCATGGGGGAAGAGACAGCCTCCGAGCTGGGAGTGGAAGTGGAAAGAGTGAAGAAGATAGCCTTCATCTTTACTTCCCTGATCACGGGCGCGGTGGTTTCAGTCAGCGGCTTGATCGGGTTCGTGGGGCTGGTCGTCCCCCACATAACGCGGATGATCTGGGGGCCGGATCATCGCTTTCTCATTCCGGCCTCGGCCTTGGTAGGGGCTATGCTTCTGGTCGTGGCCGACACCATTGCCCGTACGGTCATGGCCCCGTCGGAGATTCCCGTGGGTGTGGTCACGGCTCTGGGGGGGGCTCCTTTTTTTGTTTACCTGTTAAGGAGAAAAAGAGTTGCCGGCAATCCTTAGGATGGAGTCTGTCTGGTTTCAATATCCGGGACGGGAAGTTTTTCATGATCTCACCTTTTCCCTGGAAGAGGGGGAAATCCTGGGACTCATTGGGCCGAACAGCTCTGGCAAAACCACTTTGCTCAAGTTGATGGACGGACTATTGAATCCACAGCGGGGAAAGGTTTTCCTCGGAGGAAAAGATTTGCAAAAACTTCCCCGGCGGCAGGTGGCCCGAGAAATTGCCGTGGTCCCCCAGGAGATGGAAATTCCGTTTTCTTTTACGGTAGGTGAGATTGTTCTTATGGGCAGGGCTCCTTATATGGGGCGGTTTGGCTGGGAAAAGCAGAGGGATTTACAAATCGCTCGCGAAGGGATGGCCCTCACCGACATCGCCCAACTGGAAAATCGGCCTTTCGCCGAGTTGAGTCAGGGGGAAAAACAAAGGGTATTGATCGCCCGGGCCTTGGCCCAGGAGCCCGGGGTCATGCTCTTAGATGAACCGACTTCCCATCTGGACATTAACCATCAGGTGGAAATCAACGAGCTGGTTTGCAGTTTAAACGTCGAGAAAAATTTGACGGTCATGAATATTTCCCATGATTTAAACCTGGCCGCGGAGTATTCGCACCGGATTGTTTTGCTTTCTCGGGGGTCAATCTATGCCATGGGTACACCTTCGGAGGTGATTACCGAAGAAAACATTCGCCGGGTGTATGAAACTACGGTAATGGTGGAAAAAAACCCGGTTTCCGGGGCGCCGCGGGTCACGCCGGTCGGCAAGTCCAGGATGGAAAAAGACGGGCGGAAGAAGACCATCCATCTGATTTGCGGAGCGGGAAGCGGCGTGGACTCCGCCCGGCGGTTGCTCCTCCGTGGATATCGGGTTTCCCTGGGAGTGCTGAATATCGGCGATACCGATCAAAAGTTCGGGAAGGCTCTCGGGTTAACTATAGCCTTGGAGGAACCGTTTTCTCCCATTTCCGAGCGAGCTTACCAAGAAAATCAGGATTTGATCGCCAGAGCAGATCTGGTTATTGTTGAACGGTTCCTTGTTGGCCAAGGGAATTTAGCCAACCTTAAGGCCGCGAGCGAAGCTCTGGAAAAGGGGAAAAGGGTGATCGTTCTGGAGAATGACGGGCAATATGATTTCACCGCAGGAGAAGCAAGTGCCTGTTACCAGCGTTTGAGAGAGGGGGGGGCCGTATTCATTCCGGATCACTCCCTAATATTAAAAGAGGTTGAGAAAGCAGTAGGGGCAGGGTGACCCTGCCCTTCCATAACCGGGATCGATAGGTCCCATATTAAAACTCGGTTGAGAAAGCGGGGTGGGTACATTCCACCCGGAAATCTGGAAGGTTCAAGGGAAGGTGGTGTAAATCCACCGCTGCCCCGCAACTGTGAAGGGAACGAAACTCACA
>JAHJQK010000192.1 GCA_018819135.1 Pseudomonadota bacterium
GTAATGCGCGAGACCAGACTTTGGGGCACGAAATAATCTACGACTAACACCCCGGCTACTTCTTGGGAGTTCTGGGGAGAAAAAATCGGAATCAGCCCCCGAATCAGATCCCCCCGGCCGATCGACTGGATCTTGGTGGTTTCTTTGCCGCGGAGAGTTTCTTGCAGAATCTTTGTTTCCAGGACTGGAAAACCTGCCGGCGGTATATTGGCTCCATAAGCCACTACAGGCTTCCCCAATTGATTGGAAAGAACCCTTACCGCCTCCAGGTTGTATTCGACCCGCTTGCTTTTTAAAAAATCGGAAAGGAGAGCCTGATTCCGCCTGTCCAATATCCACTGCGGCGTCAAACCCTGCCGGATCTGCCGGGCGTAATGAAGAGCGTTGTTGGAAGTGTTCTCGTAATAAAGTTGGGCTACCACCAAAGATTCATGCAAAGATCCTTCCACCTGGACGCTAAACCAGCTTTCAATGCTACTGGTGATGAAATGCATGGCCGTAAAGAAAAGAAGGATGGTAGGAACCAGCGAGAGGGTGATGAAACCCAGTACCAACTTGGTTCTGAGTTTCGACCCCAGGACCTTCTTTTTTCTTTCAAAAATCAGCTTGACGACATTGCGCAGGATGAGAAAAAGCAAAAGAAGGAGCAGGAGGATATTCAGGCCAATCAGTGATATGACCAGAATATTATTCGGGAAGGGGGCTTCGACTTTCCACGTAGAGAGGCGGGTTTGAAAGAAAAAAAGGAACCCGATCAGGCCCAAGAGACAAAGGATAATAATAATCTCCCGGTGCCGCCTTCTTTGCTCTTGGCCTTTTTCCAGTTCCTCCAATTTTTTAGGTTCACCCCAAGCCACTATTTTTCCTCAGATTTCCCTGTTGGCAACTCATGCCCGAAGTTATAGATATATTATCCAAGGAAATTGAAAAAGGCAACGATGATTTAGATCCGGGAAGAGCTTGTATGAGAACAATCCTTCCGAACTTCAGCTTAGAAATTCGTGGGTAGGAGGCATTATCTGTAGTTTGCGGAGTTCTTCCTCGTTCGAAAATTCCAAGAGTTCCCACCAATCTTTATGGGCCAGGAGCTTGTGGATCAATTTATGGTTGAGGGTGTGCCCGGATTTATAACCGATGAAATGTCCGATCACTTGGGCCCCCAGTAACCAAAGATCTCCGATTGAATCCAATATTTTATGCCGGACAAATTCATCGGTGAAGCGTAGTCCTCCTTCATTAATCACTTTGCTCTCATCGATGACCACGGCATTTTCCAAAGAACCTCCGCGGGCAAAACCTCTTGCTTTCAACATTTCATAATCACTTAGAAAGCCAAACGTCCGAGCCCGGCAAATTTCCCGTTCGAAATTTCCATTGGAGATTTGGATGAGATAGTATTGATTGGAAATAAGCGGGTGTTTGAAATCAATGGTGTATGAAATTTTAAAGTCATTGCTGGGTAAGAGAGTTGCCTGGCGATCTTCTTCGGTTACGGTAACCGGTCGTTTAATAATTACAAATTTCTTAACCTTATCTTGAAGTTGGATACCAGCCCTTTTTAATAAAGCGTTAAAAGGTTCAGCGCTCCCATCCATGATGGGAACTTCGGCGGCATTCATTTCTATTTCGGCGTTATCGATTCCCAGTCCCGCAAAAGCGGCCATAAGGTGTTCAACCGTTGAAACTTTGACTCCATCGATTCCCAAGGTTGTTGCCAGAGTGGCGTCTACCACATTCTCTATGTGAGCTTTTATCCTAACGTTTTGGGGTAAATCTTTACGGATAAAAACAATGCCGCTATCAGGGACACTGGGGCGGATAGTTAAATTACAGGGGATTCCGGTATGTAAGCCAATTCCTGAACACTCTACTTTATTTAAAACCGTGGTCTGGTATAACATTATTTCAGCTCCTTGTCGGGCTTTCATATTTTAAATGAATAATTTTAGCAATTTTAATGCCATAAACTAAGAAAATACGTGTTTTTTTTGATAAAATGTTTCTACGTCGAAACATTCCGATAGTAAAAGTTTTTAAATCCTATAAATTTTTAACATCCTAAAGATGGAAGGTTTTTTATCCTTGGCCACAGAAAATTGTGGCAAACCTGACACAATCCTTTTCTAATCTATTGTTTTTTTGCAACCTTTTTGATGGACTCGTAAAAAGTCCTTTTTGTCCCATTTTCGTCATTCCGCAAAAGCGGAGCCTGCCCCGCACTTGATGCGGGGAATCCATCATCTTTTTTAAATACTGGTTCCCCGCTTTCACGGGGACTATGTCTGGACTCCTGCTTGCGCAGGAGTGACGGGTTCTCTGACTTTTTACGAGATCATCTTTATTAAAAAAAAACCAAACAATAGGGAAGGAAAATGCTTCAGCGTGCGCGCTGGCGATGGGTTTAATATACCTTAACATTGACAGGAAAAACAACTTTTTTCTCCTCTATTGGCGTCCTGTCTTCTGGTCCTGCGGGGCTTGGCGAAACCCGGCTTTGATCGCTTCCTGCTCAGTGTCAAACTCCACCCGGTGGATGGGGTCCATATTTTCGTAACCTTTCATCCCTGTCATCCCTGGAAGATAGTAGAATTTGTCCTTCCGGTTTCCAATGATTTTGCCCTCTTGGGGGGTTTCCAAGCTTTTTTCCTCAGCCTCCGGATTGAAAATATGCTCGTTTTTTAAGCTGGGCGGATGGTTTTCCATCTCCTTAAGGAGATGATGAATATATAAGGAAAGGCTTAAGGCAACGAGCACGATGCCCAATTGTATAATAATACTTCGGCGATAACGTTTCTCAACTTTGGGCAGAGAATTTTTTTGAGGTTCCTTCTCTGGTTCCTGGATTTCTTCAGCCGCGGAAGGAACCGTAGGGAAAAGGGATAACTGCCGGAAGGTTTCTTTACGGCCTTCCAGCGCGGATTGAATTTGATAACGTCTTAAAACTTCTTCTGGATTTAAGCCTAAATATCGGGCATATCCTTTCAAAAATCCCAAGATGAATTCCCGTTGGGGGAAAAACTGAAAATCATCCTTCTCTAAAGCTTCTAAGAAGGGGAGGCTGATTCGTGTGCCCCTGGACAACTCCTCCATGGACACGCTTCGAGATTCCCGTTCCCTTTTCAAATACTGACCAAGCGTTTCGGAATAGTGCTCCCTCATGTTCATTCCAAAAAATGGCTTGCCTTTGCTAAATCATTCAATTTATCTCACCCCAATAAAATCATTTGCCGCCCCCCGCGATGACTTCCCCTATTCCCTCTCCTCTGTCTTTTTACGCAACCCTCCTTTATCCTCCGGTGGTGATACCATCCTCCTCTGTAATTGATTCAAAAATCCAAATAAGGTTTAACTTGCCATTTGGATTTCTTATAACACAGGGTCCAGCAGGTGACAACAAAAACTTGACAAAAGAGGACTTCCTTGATAATGATTGGTCTCAATTTTCAAGGGGAGGAAGTTCCATGGCGATCAACACCATTATGGAAAAATTAATTAAAGATCTCCAAGAACGAAAGGCCAAAATCGAACTTGCCGGCGGGGCCGATAAAATTGAAAAACAACACCAAACAGGAAAGCTCTCCGCCCGAGAACGAATCCTGAATTTACTGGACCCGCAAAGTTTTGTAGAAACCGACATGTTCGTCCACCACCGGTGTGAATTTTTTGGAATGAATAAGGTGGAAGCCCCGGATGATGGAGTAGTTACGGGATACGGAACCATTGATGGCCGCCAGATTTTTATCTTTTCCCAGGACTTCACCGTTTTAGGAGGGTCCCTGGGTGAAGCCCATGCCTCTAAAATCGTTAAAATTATGGATCTGGCTGCCAAAACGGGGGCTCCTTTGATCGGGATCAACGATTCCGGGGGGGGACGCATTCAAGAAGGCATTGACGCTCAATATGGTTATGGCCGCATCTTTTACCGCAACTCCATTTACTCCGGAGTCATCCCCCAACTCTCCGCCATTTTGGGTCCTTGTGCCGGGGGAGCCGTTTATTCTCCGGCAATTACCGATTTTATTTTCATGACCGAAGGCATCAGCCGTATGTATATTACGGGCCCGAACGTCATCAAAGAAACGACCGGTGAGGTGATCAGCGACGAGGAGTTAGGAGGTGCCCGAGTCCATAATTTTATCAGCGGGGTGGCCCATTTCTTTTCCCATGGGGAAGAGGAATGCTTCCAGCAGATCCGCAGGCTTCTGGCCTTTTTACCGAGCAGTAACCGGGAAGCCCCCCCTGTCCGTTATTCCGGGGATCCATTGGATCGCCCGAACGACAAACTCCTGGAGATCGTCCCGGTGGAAACAAAACGGCCTTACAACGTGATCAAGGTCATCGAGGAGATCGTCGACGACCAAGATTTCTTCGAAGTGCATCAGCACTGGGCGAAAAATATTGTCGTCGGGTTCGCTCGCATTCACGGCCATTCCATCGGAGTAATCGCCAATCAACCCTTCTTTCTAGCGGGGACGCTGGACATCAACGCTTCGGATAAGGCTGCTCGCTTTATTCGTTTCTGTGACTGCTTCGGCATTCCCCTCCTCACTCTTGTAGATACACCTGCTTTTCTACCCGGCAAAAACCAGGAGTTTGGCGGTATCATCCGGCACGGGGCAAAAATCCTCTTCGCTTATAGCGAAGCTACGGTTCCCAAGGTTACGGTGATATTACGCAAAGGGTACGGCGGCGGTTATGTGGCTATGTGCCACCGCGAATTGGGAGCGGATGCCGTTTTCGCTTGGCCTACGGCCGAAATCGCCATGATGGGCGCAGAAGGTGCGGCCAGCATTATTTTCCGCAGAGAAATTGAAAAAGCTCACGATTCAGAAAAAAAACGAGAGGAAAAGATCCGGGAGTACCGCGAAAATTTTTCTAATCCTTACGTTTCTGGGCGGCGGGGGTATGTGGATTATATCATCAGCCCGGTAGAGACCCGGGCCATGATCTCCCGGGCTTTCGCGATGCTTTGGAAGAAGCAGGAAGAAAGGCCCAAGAAAAAACACAGTTCCATCCCCCTGTAAAACAGCGGAGCGCAGAGAACATAGGGAATAGCGAAAAAATAATTTTAATGCTTCCACGCGAAGCGCTTTGGGCTATGCCCTATGCGTTTTTTTTTAGGCGTAATATCGATAAATCGCCTCAGCCACGCAAGCCGGTTTCTCTTTGCCTTCCACTTCAAAATTTAAATTAAAAATTGCCTGTACCCCCCCTTTAATCTCTTCGATGGCTGCCAGGGTGGCCCGCACTCTCACGTGGGAAGGGATGGGGACCGGGGCCGTAAATCGTAGTTTGTTCAAGCCGTAGTTTACCCCCATCTTCTTCTCTTGGATGTCCATAATATTCGCCAGCAGGTAGGGCGCTAAACTCAGCGTGTAATATCCATGGGCGATCGGCCCGCCGAAAGGTGATTCCCGCTTTGCTCTTTCCGGGTCCACGTGAATCCACTGATGATCGAGGGTGGCATCGGCAAACATATTGATGGCTTCCTGGGTCACCGCATGCCAGTCGCTCACTCCCACTTCTTGCCCGACCATCTTCTTCAACTCTTTCAGGTTTTGAATGATTCGTTGAGGCATAATTTCCTCCTGATCGATTCATGCGGCTGCGCTAGTTCGCGTCGGATCTTGCTTACCACAAAATTCCGGTGCGGTCAACCGACAGATTCTCCCGACAGATTCTCCCGCGGAACGCAACAAAGGCTATAAACCCAACGAACGCGATAAACGCGATGAACACAACGCACCCAGACAACGAACCCATGATTGACAAACCCATTCGATGGTGGTAAGAATAAATCTAATCAGATGGGCGATTAGCTCAGATGGATAGAGCGTTGGTCTCCGGAACCAAAGGCCGTGGGTTCGAATCCCGCATCGCCTACCAAAGATTTCAAGGGGTTAGCAATAACCCCTTTTTCATTTTCGGCTTTTGGTGTCAGAATAGTGCCAAACTCTTTTGGTTTCCCCTCTTTCAGCAACCTTGCGGCGGGAGGGATAATGTCATCAAGAAGCCTTACCGCTCCTTGGAGTTGCTCCGGGGATAGGTGGGTATAGCGTTGCGTCATCTTGATGTCCTTTTGCCTCAGGAGTTCTTGAAGGGCTCTCATGTGAACGCCTCTCATAGCCAAATGGCTTGCGTAGGTATGCCGTAGGTCATGGAACCTGAAATTCTCTATCCCTGCCTTTCTGCAGGCCGTTGCAAAGCTTCTTTTCACATCTCCCAAGTGCTTACCCCGGGCATTCAAGAAAACAAACTCTGAATCTCTTGGGAGATCACTCAAAGCGCCCAATAGGGTGTTATTCATGGGAATGATTCCGACGGTGTTATTCTTGGTATCCGGCAAGAGGATAAGGCGGTTGTCCGGCTTTATGTAGTTCCATTTTAAGCCAAGGATTTCGCTCTTCCTCATCCCGGTTGTCAGGGCCACAGTGATAATAGCTCGGAGAGAATGCGGCGGTTCCGGGCAATAGGCCAGAAGGTTATTGATTTCCTCCAGGGCGAGGTATCTCAAACGCCCGGGAGGTTCTTTCAATTTAGGGACGGCCTTGATTGGATTTGACTTGATCCTTTTCCACGTGATGGCTGTGTTGAGAAGGTGCTTAAGGCAGGCCACTTCCCGGTTGACCGTGGCGTTACATACTCCTTCCGAAAGCCTCTTGGTTTGATAACTAAAAATCTTGTGGGGAGCGATGTTAAATAAATATTCTTTCCCGAAGTAAGGCACCAGGTGAAGATTGACGGAGACTTCATCCCGGATGTAGGTGCAGAGCTGCGTTGAGTTCTTTTTGTGGATCAGATATTCTTTGGCGAACTCCCCCAGGGTAACTTTTTCATCTTCAATGATCCCGTGTTCCTCCAGGGTCAAATCGGAAAGCTTCTTATTGAGGATTTTTCGGGCATCGTCTTTTACGGTGCCGATCTTCTCCCGCTTCCTCTGCCCCTGGAAGATGATGTCCGTATAATAATTTTTTCCTCTCTTATAGATTCTACCCCAGGCCATTTTTTGCCTCCTCTGTATCCTCTGTGTTTTAATAGAAAGGGCAATGGGCCAGCCAGAGGAGAACTGGCCCGACGCCTGCGCTGGCGCTGCCCCTTAATCGTTACCTAAGAAACTGTATCCGGCCCGTTCCAGGGCTTCCACTTCCTCGCCGGTAGCCGTAATGATCTCATATTGGCCTAAACTGGCCTCTAAAACTCCCACAGGCTCGCCCTCAATCAATAAAACGGCCTGGCCATAGGAAGAGCTCGGGTGTTCCGTGGAAATTGTGGCCTCACCTTCCCAGCCCTCCAATAATGGCGAATGTGATTTAAGCCTCATTTTCCCCCCCTCTCTTATTCCTCTTCGATTCCAAGAGCTCTTTTAAGATTTTTAGCATCTTCTCTTCTTTGTTCCCTTCTTTCTTTAATTTGTTCCTCTGCTTCCCGGGTCAGAGCAAAACCACTAAGGTCTTCGGGGTCGTGAGGAAGTTGCTCGGGGTCCATTCGGCGGATAATAATTTTCTCGTTCCCTTTAACCTGCCCCTTTTTCTTGGGGGCCTTTCCTTTTTTCTCACCCTTGATCTTTGACATTACCTTCCCCCTTTCTTTTTGGGCGCTTTCTTCGCCTTTTTCGGCTTATCATTCCTATGACTCTTGACCCATTTGACCAACTCTTCCGGATCGAAGAGGCGGCGCTTGCCGACCTTGTAATTGGGAATTTCCCCCCGAGCAATAAAGCGATTGATCGTTTGTCTGCTAAGACTTAAAAGATTCATTGCCTCTGAAAAAGTGATAAATTTTTTATTCATTGTTTTCCTTTCTATGCCTTATTGTACCATATTAAAAAACCTTGTCAAGCCTAAAAATGAGGGGTGGAAAAAATATTTTGTCTACTCATCTTATTCTGGTTTCCCGAAAAAGTCTTTCAACAGAGCGTTAAAATCCTTTAGCGTCGGAATCTTACAACTGATGTCGTCTAAGAATTCTTCGGATAGAAGTTCTTCTCCTGCATCTTTAGGGGATGGATTTGTTTCCTTCGTCTCCTTTGGAAGGTCGGGGATATTTCCAGGTCCGCCATCAAACCCTGTCCCATCATCACCCCCTGCGATTCTCCAGATAGCCTGATCCCAGGAATTCTTTGGATCTTCAATTAATGCCTCGGTAACGTTCATCACCAAATCATCAGGGATACTAATCGCTGAGTTCTTAAACTCTTCCCGAAACTCCTTTTCCTTTTCCATAAGTCTTGTTAAATACAGGGCACGTTTATATGCTTCAACCATCACGGTCTCGTCGGGCACGTATTTCTTGACTCCAACTTTGGTCAGTTTCGCTTCAAGCCAGTTAACGAACTCTTCGGAGGTCATAGCGTTCAGTTCAACACGATCACTTTGTAGGAATTCAATTTCTTCCCCTGTGGCACCCGCCTCCCTCAGCTTCCCCGCAATGTGACCTTTAGGCGTGACCGGCTCCGATTGCAAACCTTGAATGTCATCTATACGGAATCCCAGGTCAATAACCTTGCCCGATCCGTGGGATCCCCTGGCTCCTTGTTTCAATGTTTTCAGAATAGTGAACCCGGATACATCAAAGTCATGTAAGCAGTAAGCCGTGACCTTCAACTCTTCCATTTTTGAAAGGAGATCACAGAGAGCGGCAACCGGCATCCCTTTTGAACTGGTGATTGCAATATCAAATCTTTCGGGGATATTTACTGCATCCAGCAAGGGATTGAATCCTTCTTTTTCAATGAATAGAATATTATTGAAACGGTGAACCGGCCCGGTGGTTGGCAATAATATTTGTGACTTGGAAAATGGCGTTGTCTCAATATATTCACTTGTAAAGAGATTTATATAATCCCTGACCTCCAATCCACCCAGACCAATAACCTCGCCGGTATGAGGTTCCGAGATGTGGCCCCGTGCATCCCACACAACATCCCAACCGGGCCTATTTTCTTCCATGTAGTCTTTTAAAATTGTTTGTGTGAAGTATTGCGAATTCAGTTGGTCTTTGTCCAGCCGCTTTAATATTTCCGGCCTGGCAGCATAATAAATTTGTCTTGCGTTTGCTGGATACTTACCATTTGAAGATGCTTTCATGTAGGCACTTTCCATTACTTCAAATGCCACGTCCCGGATGCTTTCTTTTGGTTCAGCGTAATATCTCATACGATAGACCCGGTGAACAGGGACCCGGTCATTCTTATCAGCGTGACGCTTCGCCTTCTTCCACTTCCGACCCACTTTTTTTATTGCGCTGTCCAGATCGTCCTTTAAACTCACAATTCAATCCTTCCTTTCCCCCGATCAACAAATTCAAACCTGGGCCGTGCGGTATGAACGATAACCGATATGGGGTCATGTCTATCGATTCGCATTTGACCAAGTAAATAGCTTAACTCCTCCATCGGATTTTCTAAGCAAGGAGCCCAATTCAAGCCAACAATAATATTTCGTTCGTTATTCTCGTGAATCCCAAATGCCACTTCCAGCACGTGGGGCAAGTTATCCTCAAAACCAATTATTTTGACATACTGAAAACTGATTTCCGTGATACCTCCATGCTTAATCAGCCAGTTTTTAAAATGCTCCTTTCCTATGATTCCAAGAATGGTCGGTTTGGGAGGAGCGGAAAGTCCCTTCATGGTTTCAAGCAACCCTTCAACAAGCTCCAAATCTATGTCTTTATTTTTTACCAGATCATGTAAGTAAAAGTCCTTGAACTTTTCCGGGAGTTCTTTCTGCTTATCGGTCCTTGATAGACCCCGAAACTCCGAAATGAATTCCCGAACGGTTCGGGTTGGCCCGCCGTTTTGTTCCCGTGAAATGTAACCGGCAATAAGAGCCCTTAATGTTTCAGTCGTATACCAATGCGGGGATGTTGGATCAGTAGGACCCCATTTCTTCCAATTGACATCGCTGGCCTCATAAACCTTTTTCCCTATCCTGAAGGTAGCATGAGGGTTGAAAGCAGCATATTTCATGACCAGTTCTTCCATCGTATTGTACAAATCATCATTTTTTGACTCAATTAAGCAAGCTAAATTCGGCCAATGAATTTTGATTAAAGTTCCCTTTTTTACAGAAGGGTCAGCCTCATTCCTATAATCAATGGCAGGCTTTTGGGAGATCCGGTCCAATTCAACGATGATAGTGTGATGAAGTTTCTGACTCCAAACCTCTGCTTGCCCATGCTCACCATTCAGCACAAAGGGGACAGCCCAAACGGTCTTGAGAGCATTTCCCAGTTGCCCCCGTGTTGGTGAAACATAAAATAGCTTGTCACTGACTCGTTTGAAATAGTCCAAGGATTTCTTCAAGACTTTTGTAGGCAATCCAGAGCCATTATCCCGTATACTAAGAAAATCATTTTCAACCGTGACTTCGATTTCAGGTGGGATACCGGCAGTTTCACAGGCATCCAAACCATTATCTATTAATTCTTTCAGGACACATAAAGGCCAACTCTCTTTTTCGTGCCCAATCTGCATCGTCAATTCTTTCTCATCAAAGAATTCCAGTTCACGGCTGATTTCAAATGTTGTGCGATTTAATCTCTGCATAGGATCACCCCCCAAGTGATAATGACCCCCGTTGAGGAAGGCAGGGAAGGAAGGGCGGGGGACCCATCTTTTCGGTTGCTAACCTATCCCTGCATGTGATTTAAAATATTAGCCCCAAATTCAAGACTTTTTCCTCCGGCTAATAGAATATAGCAACCCCCCGAAAATGGCCTGTCTGACTAAATAAAATCATTCATGAATTTTGGCTCTCAACCCTTACTCTCGGACTTCTTTTCATCTTTTCCCGAAATCGCGCCTGATATTCCCGGTTTTTTAGTGTTTCGTTCCAGGCACGGCACTTCTCACAAAATCGCTGAGAATTATTCGTTGGGGAAAAGGATCTCCCACATTCACATCGTTTCCAAGGATTCCTCTTGCCCGCCGGATGAGGCTTTGTATCTTCCTGGGCCAGGCACCTCCGGCATAATGGGTGCGTTCTGGACGCGCCGCAAATCTCAATCGGAAAACCCAAAGCCGCGCAATATGGCATCGTCTCACCCACTCCCCGTTTGTCTGGCATATTCCGTGAGAGCCATATCATCCAGCTCTTTTTGAAGCTCATCGGGTAGGCGGACCGTAATCTGCATCGTTGGCGCTGCACCCCCACCCCAAAATAATTTTTGCCGTGGAACTGCAACCCAAAACGCATTTTCTGAGCTCTTAGATTGTAAAACTTTCCAGCCGTGGTATTCGATTCCGGCGTGCGAAAAGGAAAAAACCGCACGAGTTGCCGATGGCAAATCATCGACTAATTTGAAACTTAAAATCTTCATTCTCCACCCCTTTTAGGAACAGCCAGAGTATTCGATGGTGGCGATGGCATTAGTCACGGCAACGTAAATGCCACTCGAACAATGCTGAATCGGTTGAAGAAAGGGGCCAGATTCCCGGCCCCCCCGGAGAAAAATGAGAATCTCGAAGTTTTTGGGGATCTATTTTTACCCAATCCCCTCGGGGTTTTCGAAAATGTATAAGTGCAACCGGGGGCTCAACACCCCCGGCGGGGCTGATTTGCCAGGTGATGGAAATCCCCGGCCCGACCTGGCAAATCTTGAGACCTGCCCTGGGGTCCAGGAGACTTCGAGCCGGGTTACTTCCTTGACCGAAAACTTTTAACCTCGTCTGCCAATTTCAGGGAAGAGGATTTTACTTTTTTAAACTCAGCGTTCACATCTTCATTATCCGATTCCTTCAAACTGACCTCGGCAGACCAGGTTTCAAGCTTGCTTTGAAATTCGATGAGAGGAAAATATTTAACACCCTGGGCGGCCAGACTTTCTGATAACTCTTTCAATTCAGCCCGGAGACTCGCAAACGGCTCCTTATCCTCTTCTGGTTTTTTCTCGGCCGCCTTGGGCTTGCGGCCAAAAGTCTCATCGAACATTCCCTCGCGGACTGTCTTTGCTTGCTGGCCCTCGGCGTTCTCGGTTAAACTTGTGTCATCGAGGCCCTTTTCCTTCCGGAATCTTTCCGCTTCTTTTGCCTCTTTGGACTGGCCGACGTCAATTTCTCCAAATCCATCAACTTTGATTTTTTCTACCATTTCAACCTCCAGTATTTTGAACCCCTCTCGAAAGAGGGGAATGTTTTTGTTTACTCCTCGCGGGGCAGATTGCGCAGGAACTTTTCCGCTTCCTGAATTTCCCGCGCAAGGTGCTCTTTGCTGCGTTCGGCCGATTCCTTCCCTTCTCGGTAATGATCCTCGACCGTCTCGCCTTCGGGCAGGCTGTCCACGGCTCCTTTGAAGGCCTCAGGGCAGAGAATTGATAAGGCCAGCAGTTCGAATTCCCCGCCACTCGCGCTCGTCAACCTCTCGGCAAGATCCGCCCCCGCCGCCTCGCGTTCGTGCGCCTGCATATTCGCGGGCGAATCCTGCAGCACCGTGTCCCATGGCCCCGGCCTGGAAAGGGCAAGGGAAAGCCGGGAAACGAAACCCGCCTTGATCCCCTCGATGAACCTCGCAATGTCCTCCATCCTCTCGGCCTTGGTTCGCCTGCGCGAAAATTTTGTCTCCAATTCATATTCCGAATTGTTGCGCAGCCAGGACCGCCGCTCCGAAATGTAGAAACTCAGGGCATCACGGGTGCTTCTGAACTCGTAATGGCCCACCTGGAAGACTGGGCGGGAAACCCCTTTTATCCAAACCTGGTCGATCTGCTGGAAAAAGGGTTCGCGCTTTTCGACATCCCCGGGATGATAAGACCACTCTCTAAGTATTGGCCCCTTTGGGGAGCCCTGCGATACATTTCCAAACCCAAAAAAATTCATTGTTTCCTCCTGTCTAATATTTTTAATAGTTCTCCCACCAAGGCCGCTCGGGCGCAAAGCCCAATTCTTGCCGGATCCGTTCAGCCTCTTCTCTCCTTTGTCTCCGCCACTCCGCAATGCGGGCTCGGGCCTCATCACCCATCAGGAAGTCATCCAACGACTTGCGGGGATGCCTATAACAATCAGGAATTGGACCCGGAACACCAGGCGGCCGTATCTCTTTTTTTTCTTCTTTCATGTTTACCAGTCCCTGTCCCAGACCTCTTTCGGTTCACGGCGGACATAAAACCCCTCTTTGCCGCCCGCCAAGTTTTGCACCTGATCATTACTGTACCGAAAATCACCCGGGGACCTGCCCGCCCCAACGCCGGAAGATCGCCCGCCCCCAGCCGTGGCAAAAGGCATTTCCCAAACTTCAACCTCTCCCGGTGTTGTGCTGGCTGCATGGGTAGCCATAGCCAAAGCTATGATGGCATCGATCTTGTGCGAGGCTTTTTCCTTGACGATCCTCATGCCCCTGGGAGTTTCTTTGCCTACCGCAAAGGAAGCCTCTTTCCGCATATCAGCATCCGCATATAGCTTTAAGCTTTGATGCTTGACCGCATCAAAAAGACACTGGCCCATATCGGTTAAATTCCCCACTGTTTGCGGGAATTCAACCATATTGATTCCATCTTTAAGCAAAGTCGTTGCGCTTCGATGAAATTGAAAAGGATCGTAACGGACTTCGATGACCTCATAGTTACGGGAAAGCATTTTGATATATGCCTCCATGCTCTCTTCAAGGTCCATCGGCTTAATTTTGGTAGGTTGCCAGGTTGTGAATGGCCCAAGGCAAACCATATTTCCATCCCGGTAGACGCTAACCACGGCGCTCCGGTCTTTCTTTGTTGAAGCATCGGCCCCAACCCAAAGCTGAAGGCGCGGAGACGGAAGCGGCGGGCGAAAGTCAGGGTCAACGCAGGCATCCCATTGATCCATCTCGAAAAAGCTTGACTCATTACTTACCCAACGATTCTCGTGAAGGCGGAGGTAAGTATTTAAGCGAAGATCCGCCCGCTGGCTTGCGTAATATTCAGGCGTTTGCCAGGACATTTTCGGAATATGATCCCAATACATGAAGAGGTCGCCCACGGTATAAACAGGAAGATCCTCCCCCAATGGCCGATTGACTCCGGGCTTGACGTTGCCCTGCTTATCGAAAATGCGATTATAGATTTCCTCTAAGAGAACGCTTTCATTTTCCCAACCGGCATAGGTCGAAATGAATCTGATTGAATTCTTTCGCGTGGGGACCGGCGTCAACTCTTCATAGAGTCTGCGGCTGCGCTCTGACATGAAGCCCCATAATTCATCAAAGCTGGCAAGGCCCTGATTCGCGCCCGCCTCTCCCGCATAGTCTGAAGGAATGGCCTTGATCGTGGTCCCGTTGTCGAGGGTGATCAAGTTTCGGGTTATGTGGGCCTCCGCCCTCAATGCGGGGTTACGTTCGATGAATCCCCGGGCCGCATCATAGACACGGGAAACGGCCTGATCTAAGTCGTTTGACGCGATGATAATCTCATCCGGGGGTTGAACGCAAAATGACCACCAATCCACCACAAGGGAATTTATCGCGGTCTTCCCTGACTTCTTCGGGGCGCTGTAAATGATTGTTCGATATTTCAGCCGATCGTCCTTACCGAATTTGAATGCCTCAGTTAGGATTCGCCTTTGATGCTCCTCCAGCCGGAGGGGTTGACCGTCCTCACAGATGGCAAACCTATCAACAAACTGCACCAAGTCAACCATTTTGGTCTGCTTTTTTATCTTCACCCTGCCCCTCCTCTTCCTGGGGTTGCTGGCCCTGGGCTATTTCAAGTAGCTGCTCGTTTAAACTTTTCATTCTCTTTTCCATTTTTCTTATCCCTTTGGGACCATAAATGTCGCGGAGGTCCCCACGACAGGAGTTCGCCGTCGTGTTAAAAGTTCGGTTGTATTTCTCATTCGTCATGATGGCCAAAATTGCATTGTCTTTTTTCGAGCGAAGCAAGGTTCCGATGAACTCTGACAAAGCGAAGTATTTCCAGAAGGCGAGCTCCGCTAAGGCCCGTTGCCCAAAGCTCAGGGAGTCCCCGCCCAAGTCATTTTGAATGCCTGAAACAAACGCCTTCCACGCCTTCCTTGGCTTCGTCCGGCCATCAACCTTGTCAATAGCCTGGGGCTTGCGATATAACCCCCCGTAGGTTTTCTTTAAACGCCGTTTAGCGATGTATTTCGACATAAGCCTTGTGTACCATAGGATTACTTTAACCCCTTGACACTATTTTGACACTGACACTTTTTAGCCTTCTAAGTTATTGAATTTTAATACCCTTTTTATGACCCTTGGTTTCGGAAACCAAAGGCCGGAGAATATTATGTAAACTTGGAAGCATTAAGGCCTTGTTTTTATTCATTTTTTGCTTGCCTCTTCTCAACCCTTCTCTTTCGCCGGAGACAACTTGTTATCCATAAGTCGATTTGTTTTTTTTCATAGCGAACTACGCCTTTTATACCTGGGCCAAGTTTGACATGGGGGACAATTCCCTGAGAGGTCCACACCCTGATCGTGGAGGTTTTGACATTTAGGTAATTCGAAAGGGTTTTGCAGTCCATCAACTCCACGTTGTCATCCTCTTATGAGTTCTCGCTTTGCCTGTTCCAGGGGATTCATGGCCTTTAGGCTGAGGAGCCGGTTGATTTCAAGTTTGAAAATTCCGATATCTAATCCTCTTTGTTTGCATCGTTCGTCTTTGAAAAAGGCCTTGCATGTATCCTGGAGGAGTTCCAGGGGATGCACCGCGAGAAGGTCCTTGACGAGCTTCCCTTCTTTGCCGAAACTAAAAACGTAAGGTTGTCCGGTTTCCTGGAGGAAGGTTTCTTTCCAGTAGTCGAAAAATTCTTTTACTCTTGGGTCGGCGGTCTTTTTTGCCGACAAGGTAGTATTCTTAGGAGAAGGATTAGGATTAGGAGAGGGAGCATTGCCAAGTGATTGCGTCCCGCTTGCGTCCCGCATACCTTCCGCATCATCTTGTTTTAGAGCTTGCTTTATTCCATCGTCTTTTTTCCCCCACCTGATAGCAGCTAATTCCTTTGCCCGTCGGACTCTCTCTTCCGCAAAATAAGCGAAAGGTTGATGATCCCTCCAGTCATGGATCGAATAAGTTCCATCTTTCCCCTTGTCCAGAAAACCAACATCGATTAGAGCCTTGCAGAATTGGGTGGGGTCTCCCGGCCATTGGGCATCCAGGGCAATGTCTGTTTCATCCATGCTGGTTAATATGCCCTTAGGCCGATTTTGGGCTGTGTTTAACCATAAGTCCATCAAGGAAAGTACCCCTTGAGCTCCCAAAAGGCTGAATAACTTTTTTCTCTTTCTGTGAGTTGAAAATGAAAGATCAAGTCGAATATCCTTGTTCATTTTTGCTCCCTGATAGCAATTTGCGGGCTCC
The DNA here is from genome assembly GCA_018819135.1 of Pseudomonadota bacterium. Taxonomy (GTDB): domain Bacteria; phylum Desulfobacterota; class SM23-61; order SM23-61; family SM23-61; genus JAHJQK01. Next base: position 16,291 of record JAHJQK010000192.1, read on the forward strand.
CGGATCAGGGCCGGGACTTGCGGAGCTTGCGCTCACCCGCACTTGTTTGTTTTTCCCGATGCTGATGGCATCGATCGTCAATTCCTTTTTCGCAGATCATTTTTTCTCTTTATCTGTCGTATGTACTTTGCCAATCCCTTGAAGGGATACGGGATCTTGAGGAAGATGGTTCAAGGCCCACCTTCTCCTCAGCCGGAGAGACCTCCCTGGGTCCCGATCCGCTCGGTTCACTGTAACTTTGTGACCGTTTATCGAACGTGAGAATTACCTTTCCTTCGTCTCCAGAGTCGTCCCGCACCTTCAAGATGTAGAGAACGATCTCATTCGTAGGGCTTTTTGAATTATCCTCTCCACGTGGACGCCAGATGGATAAAACATTGTCTGGAATCTGTTTGAGGCCACTGGAGCCCTTTAAATCGTTCAGGTGGACCACTTTGTTGTCATAGGTCAGCTTAGTCGGGTGAACGATGAGGAGAACGTGAATTCCGAGGTCCATGGCCCATGACTTAATGGCCGTTAAAGCCTGGTCAATGGCCTGCCGTTCATGATCCCCGGAGTATTTTAGGAAGAAGTGAAGATGGTCGAGGATCACAAATTCAATCCCATACCGCCGCTTGGCATAATAAATTGCCCCTTTGAGTTGCTCCAGGCCGATCTCTCCGTAAACGTCGATAAAATAGATCGGAAGGCTTGAGATACGGCGGAGGGCTTTTTCGAGTTCATCTTTTGGGAGTGCAGAAAAATGAGAGCCCGTTTCCATCTGAACCATCTTCCGCAGAATGGGGATGGGTTTCATTTCAAAGCTTGCGATTAAAACCGGGTGATTCATGCCGGCGAGTTTAAATCCAAGGTTTGCGGCCATCGTAGTTTTACCGCTTGCCGTTTCTCCGGTGAGGACTGTTAATTCATTTGGCCGAATCCCGCCCATAAGAGAGTCAAAATTATTCCATTCCGTGCGGATTCCTTTATTTTGAGACTTCCCGCTGTGCAGCTCCCGGATCTGGTCGAAATAGTTTTCTGGGGTCTTGATTAACTTGAATTCAAACCTTTTGGCCTGGGCCATAATGTCCTTTATCTCAGCATTAGAATAACCAGCCTTCAAACAATCATTGGCATCCTTAAGGGGAAGTAGAACATTGAAGCATCTGTAACGGCCTAATTTGTTCCCCACCTTATCTGCCCCTTTGCGCCCGGCTTCGTCCATGTCAAAGCTAACGAAAATCTCTCCGAAGGGTTCAAGAGGATCAACCCACTCATCAAGGAATGTATCCTCTCCCACAGTCACCGCTACCGCGTTGTGAATGCCCATCTGGTAATAAGCAATTGCGTCGAACTCTCCCCCCGTGAGGACGATCCAGCCTTTATCGCCTACACTATCCAAGTTGAAAAGAATCGAATCACAGCCCTCTTCCCGGTGATACTTATTCCCACCGTTTGGATTGATCCGCCTATATTTAATGGCGCGGCATTTGCCATCTTGCATATGGGGGATGGCAATTGCCCCGTTATTCTCTCCGAGCTTAAATTTTTTGATTGTGTCCAGGGTGAAGGCTCGCTCCTGGGTGAGATAATTAAGAGCAGCGGAGTTTTCTAATAGGGTTTTGTGGTACTTCTCAATAACCGATAAATCGATGGTCTTCCCGGGGGTCCTCTTAGAAAATTCAGAAATATGAGCAATGGCCGGAAGATCCCCCAGGCGTTTTTTTAAAGAAAGAAGATGGCCGCGCTCTCCGCATTTATGGCAGTAAAAGATTTCTTTGGCCTGATTAATATAAAAATGCCCTGGGCCAGCTTCGCAAAGAGGGCAGAGGTCAAGGCAATACTCGCCCCCCTTATTAAATTTGAAATTCCACTCCTTTAAATTCAGATATTTTTCAATCTCGTTCATTGAGTCAATCTCTCCAGAGGTCGGAAGTAAACGCCTCCATGCAGGTAAGGCACCCATCAATGAGAATTTTATTTTCAAGAAGGACCGCCCCCTTATGAAACTGCAAAGAATGGGTCCATTTATGCCCGCCCTCACAAAAGAAAGTTAGCTCCACCCGGGCGCCCCGACCGGATGGGTTCCCGGCTTGGACCTTTGTCCCGTGAGAATCAATGCAAGTGATTTCCCCTTTGCGATTGACTTCGACGGCCTGCATATGAACTTCCTGGCACTTACAGAAAGGGCACTCAAGAATGTTCGTTTCCGGTACGGCTTCCTGGTTCTCTTTAAGTTGCCGAAAAACCCTCTGGAGAATGGATTTTACATGCTCTGGTTCGCTCATGGACTTACTCCTTCCCCTGCAAGGCCCGCAAAATCTCTTCCCATTCCTCCGGCTCAAGCTTCCGCAAGCCAGCCTCCACGCGGTAAATGAAGTTCTGGGATTTCCCGATGCGGCGACCGAGCTCAGTTTGAGTTATCCGCTTGGGCTTGTAGAAAAATCTCAATGCTGGTAAATGTTCCGTGGGTAACATCGGCTATCCTTCCTTTTATTGACCTTTAAATATTTTAAATATAGGTTATATAAAGAAGGATGTCGGTATTATCAAAAAAGGTTTTGATAACACACCGGAGAGGCTTAACAGTGGCGGGTTTTCAATTCTTGGAGCGTTTTTTCTTTGAAATAATGAGATATTTGTATTCCAGATTTTTAGATTTTTCTGCCCAATCGGAAAACTGTTGGCAGATTGCCTTTCTCGATTCCGTCGAAAGGTGCTTTATCTTTTTAATGGGGGGGGCAAGATCCTTTTTCCGGTCAAAAAAGAATTTCCTGAAATTTTCGAATTCAAAAGATGGAAACCAATGGAGAGGGACGCCCCACCTTATCCAATCCAGCCCCCCGCGCCTGGAACCCATGATGGATTCCACCACGTCGTCGAGGGGGGTGGAATATTGAAACGTCCGCATCGCTTTTGCCGGAAGGGTTTTACTCCCCGTTAGATCGTCAATATCAGGAAGAATATACTCCGTTGTTTGTTTTTTAAAGGCCAAAACTAAATTTATTGCCTGGTCAAAACTTTTCAGTTTAAGGACTTCTTTTAAGACGCAAACCTCCATTACCAAAATATAGTCGCGTTCTCTATATAACGCGTTTTCCAAAGATGAAGGGAAAAGGCCAAAGGCATCATCGAGTGATTTTGAATTTTTATATGGGAAAGAAAAATTCGAGTCTAAGTATATTTTGAATTTTTCAAAGAGATAGGTTTTAACCCATGATGGTTCGGGGAGATTTTTTTCGTAGGCATATACAAAGCGGGCGATAGCATTTAGAAAGGCCTGGCTTCGGTCCATTCTTTGATGTTGTAATTTGGAATTATTTTTCTTGTGTTTTTTTGATTTTAGTTTTTCCATTTCGTGTTCTCCTCACGATCTCCAAAAAGGTAGAGGGTCGAGGCTGGCTGGAGAATGCCAGGTTTCGGGTCGCGTTCCCTATCGACCCCCCGCAAGATTAAATTTTTAGTGCCAAAATAGTGTCATCGTTTTAGGTTTTTAGTCAATAATTATTGAATCATTCATCTTTTTCAAAATATCAGTTTCAGCCAGTAAAATCAAGGGTAAAAATGATGTTTTAAGTTTTTATATTTGTTAAATATATTAACGTTTTAGGTCTCCGGAACCAAAGGCCGTGGGTTCGAATCCCGCATCGCCTACCATTTCCCATCCTCATAGTTCTCATATTTTATAAAACACCATTGATGATCACTTAAAAAGTCTGGAAATGCGGTTTTCCGTCATTCCGGCGAAAGCCGGAATCCATTCTTTTCAAATCGTTATAAATTCTCTGGACTCCGGTTTTCACCGGAGTGACGACTTTTTACGAAGCCATAACCATTAAGGCCGCGGAAAAATTGTTTAGATTAACTTGACAAATAAAACAATTTTGTTATAAATTGTTTGTCTGGATAAACAATTTATGAATACAGATATATTACAGAAAATCATTGCCGAGTGGGTACAAGGCACGGAGATTCCGGAATTGACCCCCCGCGAACAGGCCGGCCTGGACTTGGGCAGATTGAGGCAGATTCTGGCTGTGGTCGGCCCGCGGCGGGCTGGGAAAACCTATTTTCTCTACCAGATGATATCAGAGCTCCTGGGTACCGGAAAAACCGGACGAGGCGAGATCCTGTTCGTTGATTTCGAAGACTACCGTCTCAAGGATTTCCGGCCGGAGGATATGGAGCGGCTCCTTGCTGCTTTCTATCAGATAACGGGCAGACCTCCCCGCTATCTTTTTTTCGATGAGATCCAGCGCCTTCCATCTTGGAGCCGCGTACTACGCACGCTCCACAACAGCCGCAAGTACATCATTGTAGTTACCGGGAGCAATGCAACGCTGCTGAGCTCAAAAATAGCGACCGAGCTTCGGGGCCGATACGAGGACCGCCTCATTCTGCCCTTTTCCTTTCGCGAATATCTCCGCTACCGCGGAATTGCCTGGAACCGGCCGCTCCTGGCCACCCCTGAAAGCGGCATAATTGCGAGAGCGTTCGATGAATTTCTGAGGTATGGAGGATTTCCGGAGCTGGCAGGACTTGCAGGAGAGACGGTGAAAAGGCGTCTTTTGCAAACGTATTTTGATACGATCTTCTATAAAGATGTTCTGGATCGGCACGGAATACGTGCCCGGTATCTTCTTGAGCTTATGATGAGAAACATGCTGGAAGGGTATGCTTCCATGTTTTCGATATCCACTTTTGAAAAGCAGATCAAGGCGCACGGACAGGCAGGAAGCAAAAGAAGCATCGCGGAATATCTGCGGCATCTGGAGGAAGCATTTTTTATAACTATGTGCGAGAAATTCGACTATTCCCCGCGGAAACGGATGATGAATCCCAAAAAGATTTATCTAATGGACACGGGATTTTCGCTTCTGGGCGGCGCGTTTGCGGAGAACCGCGGCCACCTCCTCGAAAATACGGTTGCCTTGGGGTTTTTCCGGAGCCGCCGCCGGATGCTGTACTACAAAGGGAAAGGCGAATGTGATTTTATCATCCAACAAGGCCTACGGCCCGTAGAAGCATGGCAGGCCTGCTGGGAACTTAACGTTTCCAATGAAAAGAGGGAGATCAAGGGCCTCTTGGAAGCCATGCACGAGCTCAAGATTAAAGCGGGCGGTATCCTGACCTACGGGCAGGAGGAAACCCGGAGCGTTGACGGAGTGACACTTCGCATACTGCCGGTCTGGAAATGGCTGCTTGCCTATTCTGGGGAGGAGTGACAGAACCGAAAGCTTCAATTGGCTGTCCAGCGGACCATCGGGATTATAAGTTGTCTTTACCCCTACGTCCCCTTTTTTACAGGCCATCCTGGTCAAAGCCTTCCGCGATGAATTGGTTCCCACGGAGGCTGAACTGGCCCGCCGCGAAGGCCGCTCATACGAACCCGCCTCCGCCCTCCTGGCCCACGTCAAGGCCGAGCGTGAATCGACAGCCTCATTACCCCGTAGGCACATCAAAGGCAAATTCGCCATTAAGTCGGTAAGGTAGCATGTTTCTAACCGTCTCTATTGCCATGCCCTATGATGATTTTCATGATCATCCTGGAGGAAACGTAAACAAAAACAAGACTTGGACTTCCTCGTTTAAAAATCTTGACATTTCTTCCGATAAAGTGGGAAAATGAGTCATTTAAAGGGTATAAGAGCTATAATGAAGAAGGATTAAGGAGAGGTTTTTTGACAATCGCCGCAGCATATTTAGTTTCGGAGGGTGTGGTTTTGGGGGTTGATAGCTCTACAACCATATCCGTTCGCACCCCAGACGGAAAAAGCGGTGTTCTCCAAGTACTAAGCCACGCACAAAAAATTTTTGAGGTGGGTAAGAATTCAAGATTAGGAGTGTGTACATGGGGAGCAGGAAGTGTTGGAAATGCGAGTCACAGGACAATTATTGCTCGTTTAGCGGATAAAATTAGTGAAGGAATAACTGTCCAAGATGCTGCTGAAGAACTTGGAAATTTAGTGGAGCCATTAGTTAAAGGGGCTGGTGTCGATTTTATTGGCTATTATTTGGGGGGGGTGGAATCCTAAGACTCACGAACCTGCTTGCTTCAAAATCGAAGTCAAACAAGATGGCAAAAAAGTAGACCCGCTTCCCTTAGGTTTATGCTCCTTTTCTGGCAATCCGCATTTTTTCACCAGGGTCTTCAGAGGTTTTGATATACGGTTGCCCCAAAGCCTACGAGAAGAGATTAAACGCCTATTCCCTCAAGGTGGCATACCAACCAATTTTGATGACATTTTCAACCAAGCATTCGAAAAGGCTTCAGCTCCCCTCGTTGCTGCCGGGCATAAAGACCTTCCAATTCGTGAGGCGATTGATTTCTTATATACCTATTTGCATATAACCATTAAAGCAACTAAATTCATGTTCGGTGCCCCAGCCTGCGGTGGTCCGCTTGAGATAGGGTTTGTATCCACTGATCGCTGCTTTCGGTGGGTACGTCATAAAAGCTTTTCAAGTGCGATATTAGAAGAGGAGGCTTAATACGATGTTAGATGAAAAAAACGTTATTTTTGCAGATAATATTGCCATCGTGCACTCCCAAGATTCTAACTCCTTAGTACCTCTCACTATAGTCGCTCAAGATTTTTTCAGATTTACTGGCGATATTAATAAAACTGTACAGATTAAAGGTTTTTCAAGCGAAGCGGTTGAAGAAAGCCCATGGATTCATATTAAGAGCCTATTTGGTGCTTGGGTTGAAACCGGTGACGAAGATATGCAACTTGAAGAGCTATATAAATCAAGGCTTGTTCCTTCCTCGATGCCTGATGAAGATGAATGAAATATCTGATCGATACAGATATTGCCTCCTACTACCTCCGCGGAAAGCACAATCTTGTCGAAATCTTTAAGAACAAGGGGCCTTCGGATCTCAGATTATCGATAATTACCGTGGCCCAGATGCAAGTTCTGGCTTACAAAAATCCCCACTCCAAAATCAATAAATGATTTTAAAAAAGGTACTACCATCTTCCTTCCTGTTTCCTACCGCCCTAAATGGTCAAATATCCACCGTCTACAGGAATAATGGCCCCGGTAACGTACCGCGACGCCTCCGAGGCTAAATAAACCGCGGCCCCCTTCAGTTCATCCTCTTCCCCAAATCTCCCCATCGGGATATGGCTGAGTAACTTCTTCCCGTGATGTTCGAAAACCCACTGGGTCATATTCGTCGGAAACCAACCCGGCGCAATGGCGTTTACTCGAATATTGTATTTTGCCCATTTGGCCGCCAGGTCCTTGGTAAAAGTAATCAACGCTCCTTTGCTGGCGCTGTAAGCGATGGCATCGGCGACGTCGGATTCCGTGCCGATGATCCCCATAATGGAAGCGATGTTGATGATGCTTCCGCTTTTCTGCCGGATCATCACCCGGCCGGCAATCTGGGTGAATAGGAATGCTCCGGTCATATTGGTTTCCATGACTTTCTGCCATCCTTCCAGCGGGTAGTCTTCCGGAGGAGATCCCCAATTCGCCCCTGAATTGTTCACCAGGATATCAATCCGCGCAAATTCCTTAAGGATTTTGTCAACCACCTCCTGGATGTCCTTTAAGATTTTTACATCACACTTCAAGGCTAAGGACTTCACGCCCATTTTGGAAAGTTTCTCCGCCGCCCCCTGGCAGTTTTCTATTTTCCGTGAACATAACACCACATTTGCTCCTGCTTCCGCCAGGCCTTCGGCCATTTGCCAGCCAATTCCCTTCCCCCCACCCGTGACGATTGCTGTTTTTCCCTTTAAATCAAACATTTCTTTGACATTCATCTTCCCGCCTCCGATTAAAAATTATAAGAACGCAGATTTTCGTAGATATACGCAGTTTAGACCAGAATAGAGGAACCTGCTTTTTCTGCGTTCATCCGCGTCCAAATTGGTTTTTGTATTTTATTAAATAAAGCGAAGGATCCTTAACCCAGTCCTCTGGTCCAAGTGGTGAATCCCTTCTTCTTTGGCTATTGCCAAGGCTTCTTCATGCTCGGCTGAGGTAATTCTCCGATGCAAGGGTGGATGGTTATGGGCTTCTCCGCAGGGACGGTATTGCGCCATGATATTGACATAGGTATGGAGAGAAATTTCCCCGGCCAAAAAACGCATGGCCTCTCGCGTCCCGGCTAAATTACCCGGTAGAACCAAGTGCCTGATCAAAAGCCCCCGCTCGGCAACGTGCCGTTGGTTGACCACTAAATCCCCCACCTGCCGATGCATCTCTTTAATGGCTTGCTTAGCTCTCCCCGGGTAATCTTTGGCCTGGCAGAATCTGTGAGAAACTTCCCCATCCATAAACTTTAGATCAGGCATATAAATATCGAAAACACCATCCAGTATTTTAAGTGTTTCCACCGAATCATAACCGCCGGTGTTATACACCAGGGGAATGCGCAATCCTCCCTCTATGGCTATGGGCAGGGCAGCTAGAATTTGAGCCACCACATGCGATGGGGAGACGAAGTTGATATTGTGGCAACCGATTTCCTGCAAGCTGAGCATGATTTTAGCCAAATGCTCTGGCGTAACCTCCCGGCCTTCGCCCAGATGGCTGATCTCGTAATTTTGGCAGAAAAGGCACAGAAGGTTACAGTGCGCAAAAAAAATCGTCCCCGACCCTCTGGAACCTACCAAAGGATCTTCTTCGCCGAAATGGGGGCTGTAACTGGATACGACGGCTTGTACCCCCGTGCGGCAATATCCTTTTTGGTCGATACTCCGGTCCACCCCGCATTCACGCGGACAAAGACAGCAGGATTTAAGAATTTCCCCGGCCTTGGCCACTCGCTCATGCAGAATCCCTCCTTCATAAAGCTTTAAATATGCTGGAGGAATACCTTTTTCTGCTTTCTGGGCCATCTATTGCTTTATCCGGTAAACCTTGCCATGCTTTTTGAGCGGTTGAACGATACCCAAATTGATTAATTCCTTGATTTCAGCGTACGCCGTATCTCGGTCCACCCCCAACCTCTGATAGTCCGTGCTGCTGAAGATCAGACCGTGAGCCTGGGCATAAACCAAGATGCGTTTTTGCCTCGGGTTCAGAAAATAACGGCTAAATTGCTGGAGCCAGGCAATGGTCTTTTTATCCATAACGGGTGTATGGTAAAAAATTAAGGAATAAGAACCCTCGTCCCCTTTTAATTCGGGGAGATTCAGACCATACTTTTCCATATCGTGAAAAATGCGCGAAAGGCCTTCTCCCGTAGCGGTCATGTAACCGCAATCAACCAGGACCCGGGTCATCAGGGGATTGCGGGAATAATGGGCCCTCTTGCCCCGTAGGATCTGCTCCAATTTTATGGGTCCAGGAAGGGTTCCCGGGCTGTGAACCTCGATCCGGTCATCAAACATCCAAATTTCAATCGCCCTTCCTTCCAGGCGGTAATCGCGATGGGCAAGGGCGTTAATCAACGCCTCCCGTAAAGCAAAAACAGGGTATTCAAATTTTTCTTGGAAAAAAAGATCTCGCGGAACGATCTTTTCCTTGATGTAACTTCTAAGGAAATCATCCATTTCCCCGGTCAATTTAAGGACGGGTCCCTCAAAGCGGACTCGTTCGGCAACGTTATATTCGCTCCCCGTCCCTCTTTCGCTTCCCTCAAAACGAACGAATTCAGCCCCTGGCCGAGGGTGCCAGCGGAGTGGGTCTTTCCCGAAAAGGTAGGCAGCCGCCCGGGTTAATAAAGGCTTCCCGTTACGATATTCAATCAGACCATAGGGGCGGTGGAGGACCTTCTCCGCCTCTCCGCCGATTCCTAATTGAGCAATGAAATCAGCCACCAATTCTTGATCCAAATCGTCCAATGAGCTTTGCAGAAGGACTTCGCGCTCGTGCCAGGTTTCGGCCCGGGTCTCTTTTAGGATGGTTACCCTTTCTCGGGAAAGAGGGATGTTTTCCGGTCCCACTCGAATATAACCCTTCCCATTGAGGAGAAGATGAATGGCAGGGCTGGGGGCTATGGTGAAGCCGAGAAGGATTTTTTCTCCGATCTCCTCGGTTGCGGCTTTGAATCTCAGAGGTGGGATTGAGGACTTTTCCAAAGCGCGAATCAAAAGTTGACGACCCCGCTCGTCAAAATAGATTCCTTCTGTTTCGCCGTCTGCTGTCGCCCCCAAAAGAATCGTTCCCCCTTCAGCGTTGCCCATAGCAATTAAAGACTCGTTAACGTCTTGGACGATTTCTTTAAGAGTTCTTTTTTTTAGTTTACCGCTGAAACTCTTACGGTAGCAGCTGGTGATGTCCACAAACTGCGTCGATCCAAGTTGTATTAATTTAATCCAATCCTCTTTCATAAGGTTTCCATCCCTATGTTAAATTAATTTGGACACAGATTTACACGGATAAACGCAGATAACTATTTTTTGTATTTTTGGCATTTGTTATCCTGATAATCTGTGTTTACCCGGTTAGATAGTAAACATCTAACAGGGTGAATCTGTGTCCAATAAGGAAATTCCTATACAATCAGGTACCGTTGGAAGAATTTTTGAGCATTGCTAAAAGTCTGGTCCGCAATCTTTTCTGCTGCCAAACCCCTTAGCTGGCTTACAGAGTGAAGAGTTCTCAAAAGGTCCTTCGGTTCGCTCGGGCTCCCCTGGTAAACTTCTGGCGCGTCGGTCTCCAAAAGTATCCGGTCTAAAGGGGCCGCTTGGATGGCCTGGCGATGCCTTGCACTATAAGCCGCTGCTGGCGTAGCCGAGATATAATAGCCCATTTCGAATATAGTACTCAAAACCTTTGGAGGGCCGCTGTACCAATGGAAAACAGCTTTCTCAACTTGAAAAAATTTTATCAAATCCAGAACCGCCGTCCAGGATCGGCGAGCGTGCAGCAGAATGGGTTTCCTTGCCTTGACGGCAATCGCGAGGAGCCTTGTAAAAATTTCTCTTTGATGATCTTGAGGGGTTTCAAGGGCGAAGTCAAGTCCGATTTCTCCCAAAGCCAAGCAGCGAGGAAGCTCTCGTTTAATCAAAGAAAAATTGGCCTCCAGGTCATCGGAGGTCAGCCGCCAGGGGTGAAGACCCAGGGCTGGATATACTAAGCCGGGATAGCGGCCGGCCAGGCTAAGAATTTTTTCGTTGGAAACCAGGTCCACGCCGACTGCTACAATGGCCCGCACTCCAACTTTTTGGGCCCGCTCCAGGGCTCCTTCGATATCGCTGATTTCGTCCAAATGGACATGGGTATCGATGAGGTTCAAGGAAAGCCGCCCTCCCTCTTGGCCTCAAGATGAGCCATTATCTCCAAGATAATTGGGGTAGGTCAAGAAAATTTTTAAGGGCTTGATCTAAGGGGTATAAATGAGATATTCTGTTTTAATAAAGCGAACTTAGAAATATTGGCCAGAGGAGGAATGAATGCGGCCCGAATCTTTTGAATTTTTAAAGGCCCTCGCCGAAGCCCCCAGCCCTTCCGGCTATGAGCAACCCGCCCAGAAGGTCTTCCGGGAATACATCCGGGGCCACGTCGATGAGGTACAAACCGATGTATTGGGAAATGCTTCTGGTTTGATCAAGGGGCGGGGAAAAGGTAAACCGACGGTCATGCTCGCCGGGCATTGCGACGAGGTGGGCTTCATGGTGAAATACATCGATGAAAATGGTTTCCTTTATTTTGCCCCGATCGGAGGAATCGACGACCAGCTGCTCCCGGGGAAACGCGTATGGATCCATGCCCAGAACGGCCCAGTCATGGGTGTTGTGGGCCGCAAACCCATTCACCTCATCGACCCCAAGGACCGGGAAAAAGTTGTCCAGTTTCACAACCAATTCATCGACATCGGGGCCAAGAATAAAAAGGAGGCTTCAAGATTCATCAAAATCGGAGATGCCGTAACCTTTACCGGTGGTTTGGAAAAACTTATAGGAGACCGGGTTGTCTCGCGGGGATTCGACGATAAAGTAGGAAGCTTCGTAGTTGCAGAGGTGCTGCGTAGGGTTGGCGAAAAGAAGGACCGTCCATGGTGCACCGTCTATGGGGTTTCCACGGTTCAGGAAGAGCTTGGCTTACGCGGAGCGACGACCAGCGCTTATCAGATTCAGCCTGACGTTGGTATTGCCATCGAAGTCGGGCATGCCAGTGATTATCCGGATGTAGATAAAAAGCGCGTCGGTGAGTACAAGCTTGGAGCTGGCCCCATCATCGCCCGCGGTGCTAACATTAACCCTCTGGTATATGAACTGCTCATAAAAACGGCTAAAAAAACCAAAATCCCCGTGCAAATCCTCGGTGCCCCCCGCGCCACAGGGACCGATGCCAACGTCATCCAACTCTCCCGCAAGGGAGTAGCTACCGGACTGGTCAGCGTTCCCTTGCGCTACATGCATACTCCTACAGAGGTCCTTTCCCTCAAAGACCTCGAAGCCACCTGCCGGCTCCTGGTGGAATTCATCTATGAATTAAAGGAAAAAATGAGTTTCATCCCCCGGTAGAGGTATAAAGGATTTTAGCCTTATGGATTCGTTATGATTCTCACCTGTCTGGCTAGCAACAGGTAACAAGAGATTGGGCTTTTATTTTTCTCCTCCCAGGATTGCCTTTTTCGCCTCCAGGCAGGCTTGCAAATTGTCCTCAAAGGAGGCTATGATCTGCTCGGGTACAGCCGGTTTATTGAAAATCTCGAATATCACAGGTCCCTGAAATTTTTCTCTCTGCAGCAAGCCCATGATTTTTGCATGGTTCAAAATGTTGTTCTTATCCAAGGGGCGATGTTCTTTAAGCCCCCCGCATGAAATTCTATTATCCTACCCATGAAATGCATAATAATCTCTAAAACACAGTCCGTGATTCCCGGTGATTCTGCAAATTGCAGGGCGATATGACCTATATCCAAAAGGAGTCCGAACCTTTCACTTCCAATTCGATTTATAATTTCATTTTCCCTAAAAAATTTTATGTCATTGGCCAATTCAAAGCCCGCGATTAGGTTCCATTCCTGGGCATATCCCGCTGCAAGCTTTCCAAACTTGATGTGATACTCGGCCATTTCTCCATCGGAAAGGTCGGCCTTCTCTTGGCGTCGAATTTTATGGAAGGTAACGATGCGAGCGCCGATATCGCGGGCAAAACGCATCAGCTCAATATAAGGTCTCCAAGGGTCCTCTTCCCGCCCTGCGGAGCATTCCGCAACTTCGATCGCGATGTTGGACCCATGAACCGTTACCACCTGAAAAGGTTTGAGCGGCTCGCGTAATTTTTTTCTTTCCCTCTCGCCAAAGGTGGTTTCCAAAAAGAGGGCGGCATCGCGTTCGGTGAGGGGATGAAACTGGGCAGGTACAATCTCGATCGTTTGGAACCCGCTTTTTCGTATTTGGTCCACGATCGAAGGGATGGCCTTGGCTTCGGATTCAGACCCACCCTCCATCATTAGTGTAGTCGGAACCCCAATCAACGCTTCCCAATTCATTCTTATTGTCCTTTCATGTTCGCTCCCTCTGTACGCACCACACCCCTCAAGGATGGGGAGGCGTTGTAAACAGTAGACTGGCCAAGGTTAAAAAGGGCGGTCCTCGGCCCCTTGATCACGCCAAGGTCGTAACTTGAACCGTGGGAATATTTATTTTTATTCTTTCTCTGAAATCTTATATTTTTTCATTTTATAGCGCAGGACCCGCTCGCTGATGCCGAGTTCCGCGGCCGCTTTCGTCTGCACGCCGCTGCTTTTCTCCAGGGCATTGGCGATCATCTGGCGTTCGATTTCCTCCAAAGCCGCCGGGAGATTCCGGCTCTCCCGGGCGTGTTCCAAAGCCGCCTCCACCTTGGTCTCACGCAGGTTTAAAGGTAAGTCCTGCACCGTCAAGGTTTCTCCGCGACACAAAACTACAGCCCGCTCCATGATATTTTCCAGCTCCCGCACGTTTCCCGGGTAATGATAATTCATGAGTAAATCCCGAACTTCTTTGGATAAGGAGGTTGCATTTTTCTTGTTTTCCCGGTTGTACTTCTTTAAGAAATGTTCCACCAAGGGGGCGATGTCCTCTTTCCTCTCCCGCAGCGGCGGCAGGGATATGGTCACCACGTTGAGCCGGTAATACAGGTCTTCGCGGAAGGTCCCTTTCTGGATGGCTTCCTCCAGGTTGCGGTTGGTGGCGGCGATTACCCGCACATCACTTTTAATGGTCTGGTTGCTTCCCAGGCGTTCAAACTCTTTTTCCTGGAGAACGCGCAGGAGCTTCATTTGTAAAGAGGGTGAAAGGTCTCCGATCTCATCCAGAAAGATCGACCCACGGTCGGCTTGTTCGAAGCGGCCGATCCTGCGGGCCACGGCTCCCGTGAAGGCTCCTTTTTCGTGGCCGAAGAGTTCGCTTTCCAGGAGGTTTTCAGGCAAGGCGGCACAGTTGACTTTAACCAGGGGCTTATCCGCTCGCAGGCTGGAATAATGGATGGCCCGGGCGATGAGTTCCTTTCCCGTACCGCTTTCCCCCAAGATTAAGACGGTAGCCTGACTTTGGGCCACTCTTCCCACCAGATTAAGGGCTTCCCCCATTTGCCGGCTGGTGGAGACGATGAAATCTACCTTAAACTTTTCTCGCAGCTGCTCTTTCAGTTCACGGTTCTCCTGCCCTAATCCTATTTCTCTTTCCACCCGCTGGATCAGAAGAAGGAGTTCATCCAGGTCAATGGGTTTGGTCAAATAATCATAAGCGCCTTCTTTCATGGCCGTAACAGCGGTCCCCACGGTTCCATAGGCCGTCATAATGACTACCACTGCCTCCGGATTTAAACGCTTAATTTCTTTTAATAACTGAATTCCTTCCATGGCGGGCATGCGGTAATCGGTGAGCACCAGGTCGAAAGTCCCGCTCTTAAATTTTTCCAGGGCTCTTGGGCCGTCTTCCGCGGTCATGGCCCCGTACCCCTGCTTTACTAAGAATCCTGCGAGCATCTCCCGCTGGACCTTTTCATCATCGACGATCAAAATCTGAATTTTTGAGGCTCCGCTCATCCCTTCTCCCCTGGCACGGGCAAGGATATCCGAAAAGTACTTCCCCTGCCTACCTCGCTTTGCGCCCGGATTGTCCCCCCATGCTCCTGGATGATTTTGTGGGCCAGGGGTATGCCCAGCCCTACCCCCTTTTCTTTGGTGGTAAAATAGTATTCGAATATTCTGCGCAGGTTTTCCTCTGGGATCCCCTGCCCCGTGTCGGAAATCTCAATGACGATTTTCTTCCCGGCTTGTAATTGGGCAGATAAAGTCAACCGCCCCCCATTGGGCATGGCCTGGAGGGCATTGTTGACTAAGTTCCAAAAAGCTTCTTGCATGCGCTGGCGATCTAACCGAAGAACGGGTAAGTTTGGTTCGATTTCTTCCTGGAGGATGATTTTCTGCTGCTCGGCACTTTCCCGGCAGAGGAGGTGTATATCTCTTAAAATGTCCCCCACCTGAACCTCCTGCAGTTCTAAACGTGCAGGTCGCGCGAAGAAGAGGAATTGCTCGACGATCTCATTCACCCGCTTTACTTCCCCGCGGAGGACATCCGTAAATCGATAATATTCCCCCTGGGGTTCCGGATGTTCGGGAGCGAACTCCCTTTGCAAACGTTGGATGGCCATGCCGATGGCGTTTAACGGGTTACGGATTTCATGAGCCACACCCGCGGCTAGGTTGGCCAGGGAAGATAGCTTTTCCGATTGGTGGATCTTCTCCTCCATCTCCCTCATTCTAACCAGATGTCGATTCTCCATGCGGTAAATGAAAGTTACCCCCAATCCACCGAAGATCAAAAGCAGGAGGCTGAAAAAAACGATATTGCGCTGGTCGGCTGAAATAATCTGCTCCACCTTTTCCGTGGAAAGTCCCACGCGCAGGACCGCGCGGTTATTTTTGCCCAAGGCCACAACCTTGGCCACTTCGAGAATCCCCGGAATTTTTTGCCTTGCAATCTGAGGTCCTGAGCCGCCCTTGGAAAAAAGTTGCCGGATGAAACCTTCCCCCTCTTTTTTACCTATTTTTTGCAGGCTGGTGTCCGCCCAGATTTCCGAATCTTCCCCTTGGATGGAAATATATTTGGTTTCGCCTTGGTCTCTCCATTCCTCGACCAGTCCTTGGAGGATTATCCGGCGCCGGAAAAAATGAATATCCGACTCATCGGCGTGCAGGATCAGAATTCCTTCCCCCGCCTTCCGGAAAATGGCAACGGAAAGATGATCAATCTGGCCAGTCTCGAACTTTTCCGAACGTTCTATGGCGTAGGAGGCTTTTCCCTCCAGGAGAGATTGGTAAAAGGGGCTTGGGTTTTTGCCTGATGAACCTCCCGGGCGGCGAAAAATGGAGAATTTATCTCCAGCGACGACCATCTCTATTTCTGAAAAATTCCTGACCTCCCCCCCTTTTTGTAATAGGGCTTGTTGAGGAGGAGAGTTGCCCAAGTCTTGATCAATCTGAAAGGCAACGTCTAAGATTGGATCAACGACCGATTCTTCGAGGGCCCAAAAATTAATGGGGGTTATAAAAGCGGAAACATCGGAAAAGATTTCAATCGCGTTCAGGGAGGCAAAGGTATTCTGGACGCTATTCTCCATGCCTGTGATGAGGGCCGAACCTTCATCGAAGAGCATTTGAAAAAGATTATCTTTAGCGCGTTTGGTTTCGTATGTTCCGTTGGCCGCGAGGAGTAAAGCCAGGAGCCCCCAGATGATAAGAAGATTGAGAGGACGAAAAAACCAGCGTCCTCTGGATTCGATTTTTGGTTCCACTAAGCTCATAACAGAGGCTAAATTTTTCTATTCTCTGCCCATTCCTCGTCCCTGGCCTGGCATCATCCAGTGGCCGTGGAATCCTCGAATAAATAATCCCGG
The DNA here is from genome assembly GCA_018819135.1 of Pseudomonadota bacterium. Classification (GTDB taxonomy): domain Bacteria; phylum Desulfobacterota; class SM23-61; order SM23-61; family SM23-61; genus JAHJQK01. The sequence goes on from JAHJQK010000192.1 coordinate 33,070, forward strand.
TGGGAGGAGTTCGATCTGCTCCGGAGTTAGGACTTGGCGCGTCTCCAACCGGTAAATAACGGTCCGCTCCTGGAGCTTGGATTCCAGCCCCGATATCTCCCGCTGCTTGGCTAAGACCTGATCGGGATCAGCCTGGGGATTGGCCCAAAAGGCCTTCAGGTGGAACCGCTGGATCACCAGTTCATTCCTCAAAATCAGTGTATCCTTTAAGTAGGACTCCCTTAACTTTTGCAGGCTTGCTTTTTGTTCTTCAGTTAGGTTAAGGCGTTGGGCCCAGTCTCCCATCATCGAACCATGCATCGGGCCCCTCATCCCCCTCCGCTCGCGGAACTCTTGGCCTTTTCTCCACGGCCCCCCCGGCCCTTTTCCTTCCCAGGCTCCCTGACCAAAGGCAGAAGTGGAAAAGATAATCAACAAAAAAAGATTTGGAAAAAGTCGCCAGACCATGACCAACTTTTTTAAACCTCCAAAACCTCACCTACCCGGCCGAAGAAAAAATTTTCTCCGAACTCGGTGTACAAACGCGAGGCTGCCTTTAAACCCGTACAGTGAGAAACTCCGACCTTTTCCACCCTGTATTCCTTGAGAGCCGTAATGGTTTCTTCCACCTGCCAAGGAGAGGCAAAATCTAAATGGGTTCCCCCGATGACGGCGTACACTCTATCTTTTCCGGTCTTCTCCATGGCGTGCCCTAAGATGTTGATCATGCCGGCATGAGCACAACCCAAAACCAATACCAACCCTTGGGGGCCCTCGATAATCAGAGATTGATCGTCCAGAAATGGGTCCGGGATCAATTTCCCCCCGCTTGCGGTAAAAAGATCGGGGGCTCCTTTTTCAAAAAGAGTTTTACGCGGAACTTCCCCGCTGAGATACATCTCCCGGGTTACTTCGCGAAAATTTTTCTCCAGAATAAATTTCCCTCCGAGGCTTTCCAAATAGGCCTTCTGAAACTTAAGGCCCACGAATCGCTTTATTTCTTTCCCATCTTTCTGGGAAATACGATAGCGAAGGGAAAAAAGATCCGGATGAGCCAGGATTTCCACTCCTCCCAAAAGTTCCAGGATGGAAGGCAGGCCGCCGGTGTGATCATGATGACCATGGCTCAGGAAAATCTTTTGAATGGAGAGGGGGTCTTTATCAAACTTCAGGAGGTTGGGAATCAATCCTTCTCCGCGTCCGGTATCGAACAGATAATTCCCTCTCTCCGTTTCCAGGTAGGCGGCAAACCCGTGCTCCCCTATCCCACCTTTTATCGAGACCGAATTTTCACAAATGATCGTGATCCGTGCTTTCATAACACCTCAAAGACAGAGTTCAAGGGTTCCAGTCGCGCTGATAGCCCGATCAAGGGTTCGAACCATTGACCCATTTTTCAACATTCCGCATTCCGAAATCTGCAATCCGCAATTCAAAAACATCCCAACTGACATTGGGCAATTTTGATTTTCAACTTATTAAGAAGATCTCCCACTTGCTTCATGGGAACTTTATTTTCGTTGGCAATTTTTTGAGCCACGGCACAGGAAATTTTTCCATCCTTGGCTGCTTCCTTCAGCTTGGCGGCAATTTCTTCCTCTTTCAAGATCCAATCCTCCTTTGGCACTTCTTCCTTCCTCCTTTGAGGACCTGTGTCATAATCCCGCCCACCCCCTCGATTCCGCAATTGCAATACAGTCTCTTGAGGAAGAGGGTGATGGTGGAAAAAATTTATGATAACACATAAAAAAAGGGTTGGAAAAGACAAAAAAGGGGAGAGCCTTTTCTTGGCCCTCCCCTGCTGGAGGATGTTGAATATTGAATTTAGTTTACCACCTGGGGCAATAACCAGCACCCCATCCCATTCCGCGGCCAGGGCCAAATCCACCTCTCATGCCGTATCCCGGACCGAATCCACCAGGTCCACCGGGGAAAGCCCCTATTTTCGCTTGCTGTTCAGGGGTGAGAACCTGCCGCATCTCCAGGCGATGCTTGGTGGTTTTTTCCTGGAGCTGGGCCGTCAAAGCATTGATCTCTTTCTGTTTGGCCAGGATTTTTTCCTGGTCGGGGTTGGTTTGGGCCCAAAGAGTCCGCAGTTCAAGGCGCTTGCTCATGATCTCATTCCGTAAAGGGATGGTCTCTTTAAAGTGACTCTCCCGCAGCGCCTGCATCTTCTGATTCTGCTCAGGACTCAAGTTCAGGGCAGCAGCCCATCCACCTGGGCCATACCCGGTAGCACCCGGGCCGTAGCCCGGTCCCATACCTGCACCCCTGCCCCAGCCTTGGGCCATGGCCAAACCTGAGGTAGCCACCAGGGTGATTACAAAAATGGCAACGATCATCTTTTTCATTTTTTTCTCATTGCCTTCGCCTTAAATATTTAGCAACCCCTGTGCCAAAGGAGAACGTAAAGAAAAATATCCACATAACAATTTGTAATCGTTCAAATAATTTTTTACACGGGCGAATCAATTAAAATTTTTTCTGGGGAGTGAGCAGAAAAAATTGTCGAAGCCTTTCCCTTTTAAAAAAGAAAAAATAATCATTTGTACTAGTTAAACAATATCTGGAGAGTTCGACAATTTATAATTTTTCGACAATTATGTCAGGATGGGAATTTTTTCTCATCTAAAATTATTTTGAATTAATTCCTTGACATCTAATTTTTGCATTGGGCATGGAAGTTTAGCCAATTTTTTCTTAGGTTTAGGGCTAAACTGTTACAAATTCTTTGGTTCCCGATAGGAGGAATGGATGAATTATTTTGCCCTTGATAAAAAAAGGATGGTAATTTTATATATTCTTTTGAGTATGGGGATGGGAGGGCAAAAGGGTTGCGCCATGAAAAAAGCTGATCAAAATTTATTTCCTTATTGGAAGGGAAAATCTCCAGTTTTAGTGATTGCCCACCGAGGTTTTTCCGGGGCCGCGCCAGAAAATACCTTGGCGGCTTTTCGGAAAGCCATAGAGATCGGGTGCGATATGATAGAATTGGATGTGCATCTCACCAGGGATGGGCAAGTCGTTGTCATCCACGATGATTCTCTGGAACGAACGACTAATGGGCGGGGCAAAGTAAAAGATTATACTCTCGCGCAATTGAAAAAGTTAGATGCCGGGTCCTGGTTTTCCTCCCAATTTTCCGGGGAACAAATTCCCACTTTAAAAGAAGTTCTGCAACTGGCCAAAGGAAAAGTGCCGGTTTGCCTTGAAATAAAAACCAAAAACCTCGATTTACTTTCCATCCGGGACCTGGCCGATAAGGCTTGGGCCGAAGTGAGGAATGCCGGGATGGAAAATCAAGTTATATTTTTTTCTTTTCATCCCTATGCCCTGGAGAGAATTCAAGAAAAAGATGCTCGGGTTTGGGTGCTTTTTCTTTACCAGAAGCCATGGAATTATGTTCATGAAATTACCGGAGGAAGGTCTTTCCCGGCGTTAGGGCTGAATCATTCCCACTTAACCAAGGATAAAATTGTGGCGCTGCGCCAGAAGGGGATGAAAATCAAAGTTTGGACGGTAAACGCAGAAGCGGACATGGAAAAATTCATCCCCTGGCAGGTCGACGGAATTATTACCAACCATCCGGAAAAATTGATCCGCATTCTTCGGAATTAGCTTGGCTAAACCCGCTCAGCGGTCTTTTTCGAAAGCCGCTAGGATCAATTTCCAAAGTTCCTCCTTCCCTTCACCGGTTACCGCTGAAAAGAATAAGAGGGTTTTCCCTGAAAGCAGTGAAATTTCAGCCAAGGCTTTCTTCTGCCTGGCCCTTTCCAACTGCGAGAGCTTATCTGCCTTGGTAAGGGCGATGGCACAGGGAATTCCGTGATAGTCCAGCCAATCCAGCAAGGCCAGATCATCCGGTGAAGTTCCGCGGCGAGCGTCCAGGATCAGGACGACCAGGCGAATCTCCTGCCGGGTTTGCAGGTAGCTCTCCACCATGGGTTTCCAGGTTTTTCTTAATTCGAGAGGGACTTTGGCATAACCATATCCGGGAAGATCCACCAGCGAAATCTTCTCGTTTACCCGAAAAAAGTTGATCAATTGGGTCCTTCCCGGGGAGGAGCTGGTCTTGGCTAGGTTTTTGCGGTTTACCAGAGTATTGATTAACGAAGATTTCCCCACGTTGGATTTTCCGGCTATGGCCACTTCCGGGAAATTTTCCGCTGGATACTCGGAGGGTTTGGTTGCGCTTTTGATAAATTCGGCAGCCGTAACTTTCATTTTAATTTCTCTTTTCCGTGTTCCTGCAAGTACCGGCTTATCCTTCTCACGGCTTCTTCGATATTCTCCATGGAGTTGGCATAGGAAAAGCGTAAGTAACCTTCGGCGTTGGTCCCAAAGTCAATCCCCGGAGTACATCCCACCTTCGCTTTTTTGAGAATGTCAAAGGCCAAATCGAAAGAATTGGCCGTGTAACCACGGGCATTGGCCAGAATATAAAAGGCTCCCGTCGGCTCCACGGTTATTCCCAGCCCCAACTCCCGCAACTTTTGAATGAGAAATTTCCGCCGGGTGTTGTAAATGTTCCTCATGCGGGCCACATCCGCATCCGCCTCCTTCAGGGCGGCAATCCCGGCCCACTGCACGAAAGCGTTGGCCGAGATGAAAAAATTTTGATGCATCTTCTGCAGGGCCCGAATAAATTCCGGCGGCACGATCAGGTACCCCAAACGCCAGCCGGTCATGGCATAAAGCTTGGAGAATCCATTGATTACCATGGCGTTCCGGGTGAACTCCAGGATGGAATGCTCCTTCCCTTCATAAACCAAACCATGGTAAATTTCATCGGATACGACTGTTTTTCTGAAATCGACAATGGCCTTCATTCGCTCCGGCGACATCATATTCCCGGTGGGATTTGCCGGAGAATTGACCAAGACCGCTTTGGTCCGCGGCCCGATAAGGGGCTTGATTTCTTCCGGCCGGTATTGAAATCCCTCCTCTTCAAATACTTTTACGAATACGGGTTTCCCTTCCACCATGCGTACGAAATTCGGGTAACAGGCATAGTAAGGATTGGGAAGAATGACTTCATCCCCGAGTTCCAGCAGACTCATAAACAGGAGGAGCATGGCTGGCGATGTTCCGGAGGTTACCAGAATTTGATCGGGGTTGACCTCCACCCCGTATTGTTGGTAATAATGCTCGGCGATGGCCTCCCTGAGCTCCACCAACCCCAGGCTATGGGTGTAATGGGTTTTGCCGTCGCGGATGGCTCGAATGGCCGCTTCCTTGATACAATCCGGTGTGTCAAAGTCAGGCTCTCCGACCTCGAGGTGGATGATATCCTCCCCTTGCCGCTCCAATGCGGCAGCTGCTTCCATAACCTCCATGACGATGAAGGGAGGAATTGCCGATGATTTTTTACTAACCATATCTTCCCCTTTTAAACGGCCCCTTTCTTTTCTATCCAATCGGCCACCGAAAGTCAACCCCTCGACATCCCGGCATAAACCCAGGGGCTTGCTCGGGTTTGACCCTGAGCGCCGCTTTAAAAGAAGCTTTTAAAGACCTGCGGAAAAAAGCCAGATAAGGGACTTGCCAGATATTCTGCAACCCCACGCTTTCCGCATCGTGAGAAGCAATTGAAGTCAGGACCAGATTTCTTTTGACAGTCGGTGCTCAATTGTAGTAGCTTTAGGACATGTCAATGAGGAACTCTGATCTGAATTTCCATCTTCAAGTTCCGCCGAGCTCTTTACCCTGTTAGAAATAATGCCCTACTGGAATTTCTAACGGGGTTTACTGAGAGCCCGGGCCTGTTCAGTACGTGAGTGTAGATCATGGTGGTGACGACATTGGCATGTCCCAACAGTTCCTGCACCGTGCGGATGTCATAACGCGCTTCAAGAAGATGTGTGGCAAAGAGCTTGTCCTGAGCTTGTCGAAGGAAGTGGCGCAAGGTATGGCAACTGACCTTCTTGTTAATCGCCGCCCGCGCCACCGCCTCTTTCACGGCCTTCTGGACCTGCCAGTCTGCAATGCCCCGGCGTTTCCCCAGGTCAGCCAGAAAGGCTTCAATATCCTTTCTGGATCTGTCTTGTAAGGGTTTTTCAGGCAGAAAATTGGCAAAGTCTTTCGCCCAGTTCACATAAAATGGCGAACGATCCGGCTGTACCCTGTTCTCCTCCGCGCACCCCCGGTAAGCTTCCCAAAAACCATCGGGCTCTTTGGAATTGCGGACATCCATGATTTTCACCATAGAATCCCTTTTTATTTTAACAGGTTAAACAAGAATCAGGCATGGCATGATAGGTAGAATTATCTTATCATGATATTATTTTTCTGTCCACTATCTGTTAGCCATTTAAACCTTAAAGCATTTTCAAGGAGGGAACCAAAAATGAAGAAATATATGTTTTACATAATTTTGGCCATCTTTTTGTCTTCTTGTGCAACGTATGGACCATTTCCCGTTAACAAGAAGTACTATGGCGGACCTGCTCCTTATGGTGAAGGTATTCACCCCGGAATTGATTTCGGTATAAGCAGAGACACACCCATAATTGCCATCTCCGATGGTTTCGTGTCTTATGTAGGAACGCCAGAAGGCATTGAAAATGGTATTACCGTGCAAGTTTTACATGGAGAACATTTCAAGTCAGTTTATGGTCATATAAGTAAAGTCTTTATCAAGAAGGGCCAATGGCTGAAAAGGGGACAATTGATTGGTCTCTCTGGAGCATCCAACAATTATGGCAGGACGGACTATCAACATCTTCACTTCGGTACTTGCAAACCGCTCCATCTATGTAAGAAGAACTGCTGCACGAATTATTCTCAAACGTACGATCCAGATAAGTTCTGGTTAGGGGGGCAACCGCAATGTTTCAATCCTAACATGGATTATTCTGTTTACTCTCAGAAAGATATAACCCTTCCTATTGCGTGTGGGGAGTATGCAAAAGAGCTAATTGCTGAAAGCAAGAGAAAGGATTAAAGGGGGGTGTTCCTTCATTTAATTATTGGCAAATCGTTCCAGCAGACCGCATGAGGCGGCCGCTGAACTCCATCGTTATGCAGAAGCACCCGCAAATGCGCAAAGGACGCAAGGAAGACGCGAAGAGGGTTAGCAAAGATCGCGGGGGGTTAGCCTTTGACCGGGATTAAAATATACGGCCGAGACTCTTTTAAGGAAATACCGCCGGATGTGCAACGGACCCTCCAATCGCTCAAGGATTATGGGTTCGGTCACGGCAGCGAGGAATTCCGTCACGCGAGCGATCATCTCCAAATTGCACGCCTCATGAAGCAAGCCCCTTGTTCTCCGTTCACCATTGTCATAGAAGAGGAATTGCTTGATCCTTCGCATTTTTGGGATAAGCGATATGTGAAAATTACAACAGAGCAGATCGTGTCGGAGCTTGACGAAATCGTCTTGCGCTATTTTGAGCGTGAGACCAACGCCCGGATGGCGAAATTTCTGGAGCATGACCGCGATGCGGAAAAGCGATACTTTCGAAAGCTTTTAAAGGAATACTATCCACAGGCCAAAAGGATTCTCCGAGATCAGTATAGAGAGTTCTATCCGCGTGCATGGAAAAAGAAATTCACTATGGAGAAAATCTCGAAGCCCCGAAAAAAAAGGCACAAAGAGCGTATTTATGCCATTCCCGAGCCCCTGAACTACTGGGACAGCCGTAATTCGTACCAGCAATACTTTGCGGTTCCGGAGCATAAGGTATTGTGGCAAGGAGGGGGAGGAAGCTCCGGCCAGCGGGAGACGCAGAGCAAATTCGGATTCGCTTTTGGGCTATTCAACCAGATACAGGCGATTCCCAGCCACATTTTCGTATATGATAAGGATAACGTTCTACGCTATGTCGACACCCTTGAAAAATTGTGCCTGGCCCCCACTGACATGGGCAGCAATTACCATTTGAATCATGAAGAGATGCGACAGTTATTGCGTGACACATTGCGGGTGGAACGTGGCAGTATTCTCGAGCCCATTCGCGCCATTGAAGTAAGGCCGTTTTTTGAAAATGGAAGCAAGGTTTCCTTGTTATATTAGGGGGTCGGGTCACCGCAGGCTGCTACAGGGTTTACGCTAAGCGTGTTGAGTTTTACAAACCATGACACGCGCAGAGGCACAACGACTGGTTCACGCGAAGGCAATAGTCTTGGTCTCTTTCTTTTGCTCAGACAAGTTATGGATACCAACAGATGCGGTCGAGATGACGTACAGACCGGCATAACAAACGGCTCCACCGGATTGCCCAAGAAGCGGGCTCCCGGTGAGCCGCGGCGTTAGACTAATAAAAAAATGAAAAATAATATAAAAGAAAAAATAACTATACGAGAACTTACTTCACATGAGACGAGTCTGTTACTTGAAGACAAAAGATTTGCCAAATTAAAGCCTGATAACTGTAGCCAGTGCGAAGAAAAAAATTCTTTTAGGAGAAGAATATTTGAAATCATCGGGGTGGCAAAAAATAAACAAAACGATGATGAGACTCAAAATTTTATTCAATATCATTTTAAACATCATCATTCCATAGACTTTATCTTTTTTAAAATTCATAAAGAACGGTTATTTGTAGACACTGCATTATGTGAAAAATGCAAATCAACTGCGATTGTATATGATATTGATTTGCTTGATCAAGATTTAATTTCTGAAACTTCGAAAATTACAGGAAAATCAGAGGCTCAAATCAAAAATGACTTAAAAAATGTTTACGAAATATTAAATAGAATAAATAGAATAAAAGCCTAAACAATCCAGCGGATGGCTTACAGCCACCGCTGACTTCTATCGTTAGGCATAAAATTGAAGACACAAAAATAAAGTAGGCAAGCGCAATGTCAAAATGGTATACACGTTCATGTGAAGATTGTGGATGTGATATTCCTATACATGAAGATTGGGATAATCCACCAAAGCTTTGCAAATCATGCAAAGAAGATCGTGCGGCTCAATGGTATGATCGTTCTTGTGCCGATTGTGGTACTTCCATGCGGATACATCGCGACTGGGATAATCCACCAAAAATTTGTAAGTCGTGCAAGGAAAAGCGTGAGGCAAAATGGTATGAAGTAAGATGCAATGGTTGTGGTGGCTCAATAAAAGCCAACCGTGATTGGGATACCCCTCCAAAGTTCTGTAAGAACTGCAAAGATTCCAATGCACCGAAGGATGTCAGTTGTGCTCACTGCGGAAAGGGTTTCACTATATCCGTTGGAACGCAGATTAAATGCAAACAAAGTGGTTGGAAAATGCCGAAAAAATGTCCTGATTGCCGCGAGCTGTTTAAGCACAAACCTTTCAAGACTGTGAAAGAAACGACTTTTTTGGGTAATACTGTCTATCGCACATATAATAGTCTTGGCCAACTTATCTCCGAATCTCGTGATGAAACGACATTCTTTGGAAATAAACAACGACGCCATACTGGCCAGACAGGAAAAACCGTTGGAATAACCCGGGAGAAGAAGACTTTTTTGGGAACGCCGTATCGTGAGATGACAGGCCCAGACGGTTCAGTAAAATCACGATCCAGAGAGAAGACATCCTTTTTCGGGAATAAATATACAGAGAGCGAGGGTGGGGCTTCAAATACGACTCACAAGACAACCACAGAGACAACATGGACCGGGGAAAAATACAGAAAGACAGAATAACTGTATAAAACAGCAAATAGAAACAACAACATATATAAAAAATGCCTAACAAAACGCTGCACTTGAAATCGCAGCACAGGGAGCTTTTTTAGCTGTGCAGTGGGTTGAGATTTGCAAACAATAAATTAGCTTGCTGATGTGATTCAGTGCTGCGATTCAGTGAGCTTGCCGTTCGGCTTCGGATAATTTGAAGTCCGCCTAGTTTGGTGCTATTGTATGACAAAAAGGAAGGAGAGAATGCTATGTCGATAATCATGGAAAAAGACGAAGCCCACAGAATTATCGATCGGATGCCACCAAACGCTACATGGGATGATCTCATGCGCGAAATTTACGTCCGGGAGGCGGTTGAGCGCGGGCTGGCTGACAGCAAAGCAGGCCGGACCAAGGACGTGAAAGAGATCCGGGGGAAGTACGGTTTACCCGAATGAAAGTTCATTGGACCGATACAGCGGAAGGACATCTTGACGCCATCTATGCTTACATTGCTCAAGATTCGCCCGAATATGCCCGGCGCATGGCGGATCGGCTTACCCGAAGATCTCAGCAAATTGCCAAATTCCCTTTCTCAGGCCGTAGAGTCCCCGAATATGATGTTGACCAGATTCGAGAAGTGATCGAAGGTTCCTTCCGTATCATCTACCACATAAAGTCATACCAGATTGACGTCCTGGCTGTCATCCATGGGGCCATGGATGTGCTGGGTACATCTGAACAAGAAAATGAGTGAGCCGAACAACCGGTTCCACCGGATCGCCAATAAAACCGGCTCCCGGTGAGCTTTATCGTTAGGCTTTAATAACAGGATTGCCATATGCACTTCAAGATTTTAGGGAAGATCCTATGGACCGAAACGATTGCCTTGGGTCATAGCATTCGCGAGTTACGAAGACTGAATCGTGTCTATGGAAAAACAAGCTGGAGAAAACGCAAAGGAGTTGCTAAAATTAGATTGACAGATGGGGCTGTAAAGCTTGCAGAATTACACTGGTACGAGGGGCACGGTAAGGGCAAGAAAGAAATAAAAATCAAGAAATACTTGGAGTAAAGAACGATGAAACGTAAATTTCTGCTTTGTGTTGACAACGAAGGCTATGAAGCATCCTTGGAAGTACGGAAATTGTATGAGAAACTTCCGGACAAGGAAGCCGAATGCCACAATCAAGTCAGAATCATTGATGAGTCTGGAGAGGATTACCTTTATCCATCTAAGTTTTTTGCGCCCATCGGCCTACCGATGCAAACAAGAAATAGAATCGTCGAAAAAACAGCCTAACCTCCAGCGGATGGCTTGCAGCCACCGCTGAATTTCGCCGTTGGGGGCGAAGAACCAAGAAAGGAGACGATAATGGCATTCCTAATTTTCGAGCGCGGGACCGATAACATCAGACCCATCTTGAAGCCCACCGGGGAGAGCTTTCGCCTTGCTGGCTATAACCTCATCCACCAAGCCTGGCAGAATCGCGGACGTCCCATGCAAAATATGGAGATGATGAAGTGATTGTTGAAATGCAAACTGGAAAGGAGACCGGAAATATTTCGCAGAGAGTTCTGAATATGGTCCAGGAATGGAGATAACCGGTTCCGTGCCAAATCGTGGATTTAAATCGGCGAGGTAGACATCCCACTTTCTAATTTCCATTGTCCTCTCCCAATAAACCTTCCTCAAATTTTTCGAATTCATTCAACACAGCCATTGAATCCTCCGCCACTATGGCCGATTCTTTAAGTAATTGCTTCTTAAGCATCTTTCGGGTAAAAAGCCTGTTATAAAAATGAATGGCTTCGTTGATGTAGGCGTTTCTGGGGTGCTTCGTCTTTCTTAGAATGCTTTCGGTCTCTTCAAAAATCTCATTTTTAAGTTTAAGAGAAAGGATCTTAGACATGGGTGTAAACCTCCTGAGTTAGTATTACTAATAGTATATACCACTATATCCTTCTTGGCAAGTCATCGAAGATGGTCATTAATAATCCTTGCCGGATTGGAGATTCCGTGATAGAAAATTCATATCTACTCGCGACGCGAGGAGGTTGATATGAAAGCGAAGGGAAAAATTAGCCTCACGAATAATCCTGAAAAATTCATCGAAGGGGCAATTGCCAAATTTATCAAGGAAAGCCCGGCTAACCGCCGCAAGGTCGGCAGAGGAAAATACTGGGATAAGCCTTTGGTGGGTTTTGCCTCCGGCAACGGCCCTCTCTTTAAACAGTACAAAAAGATCATCGGAAAATTCCACTTTACTCCAGCGGAAATTTTTACCCTGTCGTTTGGAAAACGAAAACTTCCGCAAGAGCTCTCGGTGATCTCTTGGATCCTTCCGGCATCTGAAGGGATTCGTAAGAGCAACCGTCTGGAAACCAAGTATCCCTCCCGCCTCTGGGCCCACGCCCGGGACTTCGGTGAACAGTTTAATGTAAAATTGAGGGATCATTTGGTGGAGATCCTGAAAAAGAAGGGTTACCAGGCTGTGGCCCCTATGAATTCCCCTCACTGGAAGAGGGTTCGATCTCCCCGCGTAGGCTTTGCTTCCAGCTGGTCCGAGCGCCATGCTGCCTATGTTTGTGGGCTTGGTACTTTTGGGCTGAGCGACGGATTGATCACTCCCAAGGGGAAAGCCATGCGGGTGGGAAGTGTAGTTACCGATCTGCCACTCAAACCTTCGGCTAAAAAATATCCTAACCACCAGGCCAACTGTCTCTACTTTTTCAATCGATCCTGCAAGATCTGCGCGGCTCGCTGCCCGGCTGGAGCCATCACTGCCAAGGGGCATGACAAAGATAAATGTTATGAATATAGCTATAACACCATCGGCCCATCCAAAAGAGCTGAGTACGGCGTTAAAATTACCGGATGCGGCCTATGCCAGACCAAAGTCCCTTGTGAACACGAGATTCCCAAATTAATCCAGAAAGCGTATAAGCGGATATCTGCCCCCAGAACCCACAGAAAATGATAAATAAAACCTAAAAAAGGCGATGGACCACAGATGGCACAGAGAAAAGATTAAATTTAATAGGACGCAGATTTGCGCAGATAACCGCAGATAATTATTTTCTTTTTAGTTTATCCTGATAATCTGTGTACATCCGTGTCCCAAAAGGAATTTCCTATACAATGAGCTTATTTTGTTTTTTTACTATAAAATTATTCTCTGTGTTCTTTGTGCCCTCTGTGGCTAACAGCCAAAGGAGTTCAAAATGGAAGTATCGATTCCTGAGTATAAAATTGCTCCTTCCGTCTTTCTCAATCCCCGTTATACCGCCTTGATTGTTGTGGATATGCAGGTAGACTTTGCCAGCCCCACAGGAAAGCTCTTCGTTCAGGAATCGCGCCCAACGATTCCCAAGATCCGTAGCCTCGTATCCAATGCCAGAAAGATGAAAGTACCCGTGATTTTCACCCAGGATTGGCACCGGGCCGACGACGTCGAGTTTCTCATCTGGCCCCCGCATGCCGTCGAAGGAACCCGGGGCGCCCAAGTTATTCCTGAGCTCAAATCGCTGGGCAGCGATTTCTATATTCGCAAAAGAACTTACGATGCTTTTTTTGCCACCGACCTTGACCTTCTCCTCCGCCAAAAAGGAATTAAAAATTTAATTATCACAGGAACGGTCGCCAATATTTGCGTCTTACACACCGCTGGTTCGGCGCGCTTACGGGGGTATGAGATCATCATCCCCCTGGATGCCATTTCGGCCTTGACATCTTTCGACCAATCTGCCACCCTGCGCCAAATCTCTTTCGTCTATCAGGGGAAAATCACCAATTCGTCAGGGATAAAACTTCGGAAAAAATGACTTCTTAAAAATTTGCGTTTTTTATTTGACCTCGGAATAAAGTTTGGGAACTCTTTTTGAAATTTACCCGAAGATTATTCCAGATCACCGCAAAATACATATTTCCCAACTTAAAAATACAGGGTTTACCCTATTTTCTTTTTAGACGATTCTGAATTATTTTAATCATAAGCTTTGGTAAGAAATAAGAATGGAGGCTGAAAAAATTTGGCTTGCAATCGACGCCAGTTTTTAACCTTATCGGTTATGGGGAGTATAACTTTTTTAACCGGTCCGATAAATATTTCACTCGCTCAGGCGAGAAAGGAGGAAAAGATGGCTTACACCGCTAAAGATTACGGCAAACTACTGGGCATGGAAGGTTTGAGCGAAACCCTCCTGAAAAATCACTTTACCCTTTACCAGGGGTATGTAACCAACACCAACAAACTGGTGGACACTCTGAGCCAAATGTTGAAAGAGGGAAAGGCCGGCACACCGGAATATGCCGAGTTAAAGAGACGCTTTGGCTGGGAATTCAACGGCATGCGCCTTCATGAATATTACTTCGAAAACCTCGGTGGCAAAGGGGTGTTGGACAAGAATGGAAAGCTGGCCAAGAAAATTGCCGAGGTTTTCGGAAGCTCTGAGGATTGGGAAAAAGATTTCAAGGGTGTCGGATCGATGCGGGGAATCGGCTGGGTCGTTTTGTACCAGGATAACGTTTCCGGAAAGTTATTCAATTGCTGGATCAATGAACATGATGCCGGACACCTGGCCGGTTGCACCCCTATCCTCATCCTGGATGTTTTTGAGCATGCCTTCATGATCGATTATGGTTTGAAGAAGGCGGATTACATTGCCGCCTTCTTCAAAAACATCGACTGGAAGGCCGCTGAAGGAAGGCTGAAATAAGTTCCCTGATAAAGTTTCAAGATTACATCGCAGGGGCTTTTCTTTAACCTGGTTGAAGAATGGCCCCTTTGCTCACCTCCAAAGATTGGAATCCTTTAACCCCATTGGCTCGGGCCTGAAGAGCCGGGAGTCCATTTCCTGCAGTTGTTCCGATATTTTAAACCCGAATTGCACAACCGGGGTTATATCTCGTTCAATCTTTACTCCAGGAGCCACTTCGGTCAAAACCATACCTTCTGGTTTTAACCTAAACACCCCTCTTTCCGTGATGTAAATAACCTCCTGGCCTTTTTGTAAAGCTAAGGCTCCATTGAAAGTCAAATGTTGAACCTGGCGAACAAGCTTGAGCACCTTTCCTTCCTGCTCGATATGCACTTTTCCTTCGGCAACTCCTACTTTTACTCCTCCGGCGGTTATCGTCCCGCAAAAAACAACTTTTTTTACATTCTGGAGGATGTCAATAAATCCCCCTACACCGGATAAAACATGAGGAATTTTGTTCAGCCGGCTGACATTGACATTTCCCTGTCCATCGATTTCCGCAAAGGCCATACAGGCGGCGTCAATTCCGCCGCCGGTGAGGAAATCAAATTGGGCGCTGGATTCCACAATCGCCTGAGGATTGATCGCTCCCCCGAATTGAAGCCCAGCCAGAGGCATACCCCCGATGGCGCCATGCTCTACCGTATAGGTGATCTCGTCAATCAACCCCTCTTCCACGGCCACCTGAGAAACCAAAGAAGGAATACCAAATCCGAGATTGACAATATACCCCTGGCGCAATTCCAGCAAAGACCGCCGCGCCAGAACCTTTTCGACGCTCAACGCCACTTCCTCTATCCGGGTCCATGGCTTTTTCAACTCCCCGCTCACTGCCGGATCATAAACAATGCCCGTAGCCTGGGTTTGGTTTTCATCTACCACCACTGCATCCACCAGGATGCCGGGGACTTTGACGAGCTGAGGGTTTAAACTTCCCCGGCCAGTAAGCCTTTTTACCTGGGCCAGGACCCTTCCTCCACAGTTACGCGCAGCCATGGCCAGGTAGAGCATGATCGAAAAAGAAGATTCATGCTCCATAGTAATGTTGCCATCTTCATCGGCCGTCGTACCCCGAATGATGGCGGCTGTGATCGGAAAAGATTTAAAAAAAAGATACTCTTGGCCTTGAAGCTGGATGACCTCGATTAAATCCTCCCGGGTAACCTCATTCATTTTTGCTCCCGTATTTCTCGGGTCCACAAAGGTCTTCAACCCCACTTGGGTTATGAGGCCTGGCCTCTTAGCCGCGATTTCCCGGTGCAGGTGCATGAGAACACCCATGGGAAAATTATACGCTTCGATCTTATTCTGGAAAATCATTTCATATATTTTCGGAGGTTTGGACGCAGCCGGGGCTGTCACGTAGGATCCGCCGATCACCCTTTTGATCAGGCCTTCATGGGCCAGGTGGTCCGTTCCTGCTGTTCCATAAACATCCCCAACGGCCACCGGAAATACGAGCGTCAGGTCCCGGGGTGAACCCGACTCCAAAAATCTCTTCTCCAGGGCAGTCAGAACCTTTTCCGGTACAAGCCCCCCTACGATTCCACAAACCGATAGCGTATCGCCGTTCTTGATCATCTGGACCGCCTCTGCAGCGTCCATGAATTTGCTGGTCACTCCAGATCTCCTTTCCGTGGCTTCCTCAGCTCTGCTTTCTCTTAATCATGAGCGTTTTATATCCGGACTGAATGACGGTGCCGTCTTCCTTGATGATCTGAAGAAAAAGTTTTATAATCCCTCGATCAGGTTTGCTTTTGCTCGGGATTTTTTCCGCCACTTTCGCCTTTACCTGAATGGTTTCCCCGAAAAACAAAGGGGCTTCAAATTTCCAGGCATCGATCCCCAAAAAGGCAATCGCGGTCCCCTCCAAGTATCCCGTTCGGAAGAGCAAACCGTGGGAAACGGCCAGACCCAGCAGGCCGTGGACGATTCGCCTCCCGAATTGGCTTTTTCTCATGGATGCCTCGCTGGTGTGCAATTCATTGTAATCCCCGCTCATGGCGGCAAACATCACAACGTCTGTTTCCGTCATCGTCCGGCTTGGAGTCAAAAACTCCTCTTCTACTGACCATTCATCAAATAATTTCCCAGACATAAACCAATCTCCTTAAAGTTATTGTTTAACTCTTTTCAATCCTAAATTCATCCCTTGGTCTTCCAAAATCCTCTGTAATTTAGACACCTCCAAATTCTGCGGAGCTTTCTTTTGTTGCAAGGCTAAAGCGGCTGCCGTACCCGCAGCTTGCCCTGTGGCCGAACAAACCGGAATGAGCCGGAGTTGTCCCATGATCTCATCTGCTGCGGATATACACCTGCCGGCCACAAGGAGATTTTCCACGTTCTGAGGGACGAGGGAGCCATAGGGTAATCTCATGTCACTATGCGCATATGGTTTGACCACTGTATCATCAAATATCTTGTTCTTGACTTCATCCGGCGAGGGTGAAGCTTTTCCGATGATTTGCCGGGTGGCCCGAACTCCCACCTGGGTGGGAGTAACCTCAATTCTGGATTTTTCAAAACCCGGCACATTCCTTTTTAAAAAATTGGCCATCCTCATGACGTGTTCCCTGGTAATTACTTCGGCTTTGGTCAAATCCCTGGGATCGGTACCATCCATACCCAAAAGGTTCCCGGACCACACGTTAATTTCATCCTCATAAACAAGCTTTTCGGCATGAATCCCAGGCGCGCCGAACTCCATATTGATTCCTAAATCGAAGGAGAGATTTTCTCTATTTATCTCTTCCTGGATCAATTTCTTGAGATTGCCCCAGTTGCCTATCCGGTCCAGAACAACCGGAACATTCACTCCCACCATATTGAACATCATAGTCATAGGCTTTTTAACCAAGCGGAAAGGAGCCCCGGCAAAGCTGGCGACATCGGCATCTCCGGTTGCGTCCACTACCATCCTTCCCAGGATGGTCTGCCGACCCGCTTTATTCTCCATAATGATCCCTTTAATCCGCTGCCCTTCCATAAAGGTTCCCACGATGTACGTGTGCAGCAGGAAATGAATTTTATTTTCCTGCAGCATTTGTAGGAATTCATACTTAATGACCTCTGGATCCATGGCATGCATATTCAGCCATTCTACCTCCTCGCCTGAGTGGCGACAGGGTGTATAAACAGCCTTCTCCCGCAGCCTCTTGGCTATTTCGTTATTGATCCCGTTATTCAAAGGCGGGGTGGTAATGACCAACGCTGAAGTTACCAGTCCGCCTAAGAATCCATATTTCTCCAGGAGTAAGACCTCGGCGCCATTACGGGCGGCGCATACTGCTGCGGACACCCCGGCGAATCCTCCTCCGCATACCAGCAAATCTACGTTGGCAATTACAGGAGTCTTCCTCTCCGGCTCAGTAATCCAATTCATCTCGCGCCTCCCTGTTTGACCTAAATTGATCAATTCTTTTAAACCACAGATAACCTAGAAAATAAATTTTCTCTGTGCCCTCTGGGGTGAATCGCTTTTTTAGGTTTGAGCTTAATATATAGGGTCTTCCAAAAATGCCCAGAAAAAACAGAGAAAGAAGGTGGTAGGTTTATTTTAAAAAATTTTCTTTAATTCTTCTATCAGGAGGGGGACAATTTTGTGAAAATCGCTCACGACTCCCAGGTCGGCGGTTTGAAAAATAGCTGCTTGGGGGTCGTTATTGATGGCCATAATCATTTTGGCATCCTGGATTCCCACTACGTGCTGGATCACGCCGGAAATGCCTACGCCGATGTAAAGTTTGGGACGGATGGTCTTGCCGCTTTGGCCGATCATTTGGCCCTCGGAGATCCAGCCTTCATCGAGTGGTGGGCGCGTGCCACCCACAGCTCCCCCCAAATTTTCAGCCAACCTTTCCAGCCACTTCCAATCTTCCCGGCTTCCGATCCCTGCCCCGCCGGCTACGACTACTTCAGCCTCTTCAATCGACTGGGTAGGTTTCTTTTCCCTTTGGCTGGCCACAACCTTTTGGTTTTCATCTTCAAGCTTGCTCTCGACGGTAACATCTTCAATCGTTCCCTTTTTTTGCCGAGGCTCGCCCCTCCGGAAAACGCCAGGCCGAACCGTGGCCATCTGGGGGCGGTGATTCTGGCAGAGAATGGTGGCCATCACTTTTCCACCAAAGGCAGGAACTACCTGCATGAGTTCGCCCTGGTCGTTGATATCCAGCTGGGTGCAATGAGCGGAAAGTCCGGTATTTATGCGGGCCGCTACGCGCGATGCCAGGTCTGATCCCAGAGAAGTAGCTGGCAGCAAAAAAATTCCCGGTTTCTTCCGGCGGATGAGCTCACAAACCACCCGCGTGTAAGGAAGCGTCAGATATTTTGCCAAACCTGAGTGATCTGCTAAAAAAACCCGGTCGGCCCCGTAAACCAGAAGCTGCTCGGCCAAAGCCTTTACGCCATGTCCCAGGAGAAGGGCACTGATTTCTGTCTCTCCCCTCTTTCTTGCTAAGAGCTTTGCTGCGCTGAGAAGCTCCAGGGAGATTTCAGAAAGACTGTTTTCTTCCTGTTCAGCAAAAACCCAGATCCCCTTCCAATCATCTAATTTATTTGCTGGCATGTAATAAAATCCCCAAAAATATTCACCACAGAGACCACAGAGAACGCCGAGAAAAATTCAATGTAACCGCTAAAAAAATACCGGCGCCAAAATTTTAATAAAGTTTTTGTTTTTACAATTTATCTGGTCCTCGGTGTCCTCTGTGAACTCTGTGGCAAAAAGGATTTAACCGAGGGCTTGGCGGATCTTGCGGATGATTTCTTGCACCATCTCCTCAGGTTCGCCGCGGATCATTTCCACCTTGCGTTTCATCTCAGGCAGAAAGATATCGCTGGTCTGTGTTGGCGACCCCTTAAACCCCACCTTATCCGCGGAGATGTCCAAATCCGCGGCAGACCAAGTAATGAAAGGTTTGCTCTCCGCTTCGATTACTCCCAAGAGCGACGTAAAACGCGGGGTATTGATCTCCCGGGTCACGGTGAGGAGGGTAGGAAGCCGGCTTTCTAAGATCCGGTAACCTAATTCGACCAAACTCCTTGTGCGTATCTTGCCGGCCGCAATGTTTTCCACCGCAACTACCTGTGGTACATTGAGAATGCCCAAAAACTCAGCCAACTGGGCCCCTACGTGGCCGGTCGAGCCATCTAAGCTGTAGCTTCCGCAAAGGATAAGATCGAAACGGCCGAGTTTATCTATGCCTCTGGAAAGCACCAAAGAGGTCGCCCAGGTATCGGATCCGGCAAAAGCGCGGTCACTCAGTAAGTATCCTTCATCAGCACCCATGGCCAAAGCTTCCACCAGGTTATTTTTGGCCGAAGGAGGTGCCATGGCCATGACCAGCACTTTTCCGCCGTGCTTTTCTTTTATTCGCAGTCCTTCTTCTAAGGCCCGTTTATCCAGCGGACCGAGGACGCTGGGAATCCCTTCCCTTTTTAGCGCCTTGGTTACTGGGTCCAGTTGAATGCTATCCCAGTACTTGGGGTCCGGCGCAGGCTTGAGACAGACGACAATGTTCATAAATTATTTTAGCCACAGAGGACACAGAGTACACCGAGGTAAATATAAATTCTAAGATTGAAAAAAAAATTAATAAAAAGAGTTTCTCAAAATTCAAACCCAAAATTATTTTGGTATTCGAATTTTTCTATTTTATTTCTAATCCTCTCTGTGACCTCTGTACTACTAACGTGCAATTTCTCAATATTTTATTAAGCAATCCCCCCCACCCTATCCCTCCCCCTCGAGGGGGGAGGGTTGGGAGGGGGTGATTTCTTGTGGTTGCGGCTATGCCGCGTTGTGGTCTCTGTGGCTTAAAATTTATTTAAATGAAGTAAGGGCTTTGCGGGCCATGACGATACGCTGAATCTCGGAAGTACCGGCCGAGGCAATGAGGATTTCGGCGTCGCGGTAATAGCGTTGAACCGGGTACTCCATCATGTAACCATAACCCCCGTGAATATCCACCGCCCTCTTGGCACAACGCACCGCGGCTTCTGTAGCATAGAATTTAGCCATGGCCATATCTACGTCACAACGGATTTTTTGGTCCCTCATCCAGGCCGCCCGGTAGGAGAGGAGACGGCTGGTCTCTAAATCCATGTAGATGTCTGAGATCATCCATTGGATGGCTTGATGCTGACTGATCGGTTTACCTCCCAGGATTCTTTCGTTGGCGAATTTAACGGAAGCTTCCAGGCAGGCATTAATCACCCCTAAACCACAGCCAGCCATGCCCGCCCGGCCTACCTCGCTGATCGCGGCCATGGATATTCTTAATCCGTCGCCCTCATTCCCCAACAGGTTCTCCCTGGGAACAAAGCAATTGTCCATGGCGATCTCACCGGTGTTACACCCGTGGAGACCGAATTTTTTCTCCTTCCGCCCTAATTTAAAGCCAGGGAATGATTTCTCCACGATGAAGGCGCTGAATCCTTTGGGCCCTTCACCGGTTTTGGCCATAATGGTCATCGTGTCAGCTACGTGGCCGTGGGTGATGAAACATTTTCTCCCATTGATGACATACCCGTCCCCTTGCAACTTGGCCGTGGTCTGAATACCCGTAGGATCAGATCCGCCGGTGGCTTCGGTAACTGCGATGGTTGACAGCCGTTCCCCTTTGGCCAGGGCGGGAAGATATTTTTTCTTCTGGGCTTCATTGCCAAATTCTATGATGGGAGCGGTTCCCAGATGGAATATCTGCAAGGCCATCGCCATGGCGGCGGAAACTCGCCCCACCTCTTCCAGCATGACCATGCGCGCGAGATTCCCGAAAGCCGTTCCCCCGAATTCCTTGGGGATCAGGATGCCCAAATACTGTTGCCTCCCCATCTCCTTGTAAAGGTCCCAGGGAACTTCGTCGGTCTCTTCCATATGGGCTACTTTGGGGGCTATGGCTCCCTCGGCAAACTCCCTAACACTTTTTCTCAATAGCTCCTGTTGCGATGAAAATTGAAAATCCATTCTTCTCCTCCTCAGAAAGTAGCTTAAAATTTAATATGACTCAGATCCTCACGGCCTTTTATATCACTTTGCTCCTTGTATTACAAGAATGGCCTAAAAAAAATTTTCCAGGGGGTATATCTTTCCTCTTCCCTGTCTGATCTTTTCTTGACGGAGGCTGATGCCTGCGCTTACAAATTGAAGGGGGGAATTGGCAAATTGGAATATACCGGGGATGGTTACATCGATTGCTCCACCAGTTCGCTCAGATCGAAGACGACCATGGAATCTTCCAGCCCTTTCTCCTTGATTCCATCCCCGATCATCGTCAAGCAGTAAGGGCAAGCTGTTCCGACGTATCCGGCTTTGGTTTGAGCCGCTTGCTCCGTGCGCATCTGATTGATGCGGACTCCAATATTCTCCTCCATCCACATCCTTCCGCCACCCGCTCCGCAACAGAAGCTGCGAAAACGGCTTCGCTCCATCTCCACTAATTGCAGGCCCGGAATGGCTCTGAGGATTCTGCGGGGCTCTTCATAGATATCGTTGCCCCGCCCCAGATAGCAGGAGTCATGGTAGGTAATCAGTTTATCCAATGCTTTGGTAAGTTGCAATCTTCCGCTTACCAGGGCATCGGCGATGAACTGCGTATAATGAATCACTTCATAGTTCCCCCCAAACTGGGGATATTCGTTTTTCAGGGTATTAAAGCAGTGGGGACACATGGTCAGGATTTTTTTAATTCCGTAATTTTTAAAGACCTCAATGTTCGCCTGCGCCAGTGTCTGGTAAAGATATTCGTTGCCGATCCGCCGGGCGGATTCCCCACAACATCCCTCTTCTGTTCCCAGGATGGCAAAATTAACTTCGCACCTCTTCAAAATATTCACCAAGGATTTCGCTGTGCGCTTATTCCGGTCATCAAAGGATCCGGCACAGCCAACCCAGAAGAGTAAATCCACATCGCGCTCTTCCGCCATTGTCTTCAGTTGCAGCCCCTTTGCCCAATCCGCCCGGAGCCCTAGGCCCACGCCCCAGGGGTTGTTATTGTTCTCCATATTGCGAAAGACCAGTTGGACTTCCGAAGGAAAGCGGCTCTCCATCAGCACTAAGTAGCGGCGCATGTCGGCCAATTTGTCCAGGCAAGGAATATAGACCGGGCAAACATGCGAACAGGCCATGCAGGCGGTACAGGCCCAGATCACGTCCTCGGAGATCACTTCACCGATCAACTTCTTCCCCCCCTCGGTTTCAGGATTTTTTCCTTGCCGGATCAGGGCCCCCTTCTCCTCCATATGAGAACGTAAATCATCGTAATTCCGTTTGGGGGCCAAAGGTTTTCCCGAGAGGTTGGGAGGACAATTCTCCAGGCACCGGCCGCATCGCGTGCAGGCATCCAGGTCGAAAAGTTGCCGGCGGGTGAATTCTTCAAGTTTGGAAACTCCAAAAGTTTCCGCGGTCTCCAAATCTCGAATGGGTTGAATGACTGCTTCGGAGTCCAGGCCCCGAACCAAAATATTCCAAGGAGCCGTGAGAAGATGGAGCAGCTTGGAATAAGCCACATAGCCGATAAATGTGAAAGCCAAGATGGCGTGAACCCACCAGGACGTCTGATGGAACGCCACTGCTGTCTCCTGGCTCATCCCGGCTCCCTGAAAAATCAGGGCGACCGCCCGGCCTACGGGAGACCAAAGCGCCCAATCGGGGTGGAGTTTCAGCTCCGTAGAAAAAATTCGCAAACCTTCCACTAAGAACCCGGTGAGAAGAATGGCCAAAAACAATGCCAGGATCAGTGAATCATCCAGGACACTGTCCAACCATTGGGGCCGGTAAAGGTACCGGCGGCCAATCGCCAGGATAACTCCTACGATGGCCAAAGCCCCGAAGAGGTCCAGGAGGAGGGAAAAGTAAAGGTAAAAAGGACCCCGGAGAAAAGCATAGGAGGCGATGGGCCACGTGATATCCATCTGTATAAAAATGAGGATTGTGCCCCCGGTTAAAACAATGAACCCCCAAAAGAGAAAGGAGTGCATCAACCCCGCGTAAGGCTTCTGCAGCAGGCGCCGGTGGCTCAGGACATCCGCCAGCAGGTTTCGAACCCGTGTGCCCAACCGATCCAGTTGAAACCCTTCGGTTTTTCCCATTTTCCAAAGTCGCCATCTCTTAACGAATCCGTAGATAAATAGCGCAAAGGGAACGGTCATCAGCAGGTAGATGATGATCCGGGCGTGCTCCCCGGCATTCCACAAAATCTCTCTCGTTGGTTCCACTTTCTTCCCTCACCCAAGCTTGTCCTCACCCCTGCCGAGGTCAGCTTGATCTCTTTTCCGCCGGTCGTTCTCAAACTTCGGCCAGGAGCTTTTTGAATTCTTCGGTTAAAACCGGTACGACTTTAAAAAGGTCTTCCACAATCCCATAATCCGCTTTCTGAAAAATGGGTGCATCCGGATCCTTGTTGATGGCCACGATGATCTTGGAAGATCCCATACCCGCGAGATGTTGGATGGCTCCAGAAATCCCGCAGGCTATGTAGAGGTTGGGAGTAACCACTTTTCCGGTCTGGCCTACTTGATCGCCATGGTCGCGCCACCCGGAATCGACTGCCGCGCGGGAAGCTCCCACTGTGGCGTGGATGGCTTCGGCCAGCTCTTCTAAAACTTTGAAGTTCTCTGCTCCCTTCATTCCCCGACCCCCGGAAACGATAATTTCCGCTTCCGTCAGGTCTACTTTCGCGCCGGCGGCCTTTACTACCTCGATCACCGCGGTTCGCAGGCTGGCAGGGTCAACTTTGGCTTCGACCTTGATCGTCTCCCCTTTTTTGGCCCCATCAGGCTGGATCATTTCCAGGACATTGGGGCGGACAGAGGCCATCTGGGGACGCGAGACCGGGCAGGTAACCTCAATATAGGCCTTGCCCGCATATACCGGTCGCTTGGCGACCAACAGGTTGTTGTCCCCGATCGTTAATCCGGTGCAGTCCGTGGCGAGAGCGGTTTGTAGGCGGGTGGCAATCCGTGGAGAAAGGTCTTTCCCGATTATCGTGGCCCCACAAAGGAAGATGGAAGGTTGATGTTCTTTTAAAAGATTCGTAAGAATTGCAGCATAGGGATCGGTGGTATATTGAGCCAAAGCCGGGTCATCCACCCAGTATACTTTATCAGCATACTCGGCCAACCGGCCGGTCAATCCCTCCACCCCTGAACCCAGAAGGACGGCTACCAACTCTTCTCCGAGTTTCTCGGCCATCTTCTTCCCCTGGCTGAGCAGTTCAAATGTGATTTTGCGAATGTTTCCTTCTTTGACTTCCGCAAATACCCAAATTCCTTTTGCCATAGATCATCTCCTTATTGAATTGAAGTCCAATTTTAAATTAATTTGGACACAGATTTCCACGGATAAACGCAGATAACTATTTTCTGTATTTTTTGCATTGAATATCCTTAAAATCTGTGTTTACCCTGTTAGATAGTAAACATCTAACAGGGTGAATCTGTGTCCAATATGTAAATTCCTATACAATAAATTTATTGGGACGCAGATTTTCGCAGATAGCCGCCGATAAAGAATTTTTTTTAATCTTAAAAATCTGCGTTAATCTGCGCCCTAAAAAAATTTAAATAACCTTTGCCTCCTCCCGCAAAAGTTTGACTAAATTCTTGGCGGCGTCGATCACTTCCCCGGAAATGATCTTTCCCGGAGGGCGAGAGGGCGGGGAAATATATTTCATGATTTTGGTCTTGGAGCCAGCTGCTCCCACCTGGTCCGCCGGCAGTCCCAGGGTGGCCTGATTGATAAGTTTCACTTCTTTCTTTTTCGCCTTCATGATCCCGGGAAGCGAAGCATACCGGGGTTCATTCAGCCCCTTCTGGCAGGTGAATACGGCCGGTAAGCCTACTTCAATGACTTCCTTGCCTCCTTCAACTTCGCGTTCTACCTTGGCCTTCTTCTTATCGGGGCTGATTTCTAACTTCGTAATCAGGGTGACATGGGGCAGATTTAAGATTTCAGCCAGAGAAGGGCCTACCTGGGCCAAATCATCATCAACTGCCTGTTTCCCGCAGAGGATGAGGTCGAAGGATTCCTTCTGAATTGCCTCAGCGAGTACCTTGGCTGTCGTAAAACCGTCTGCTCCTTCGAAAGCCGGATCATTCAAGTGGATCGAACGATCTGCTCCCATGGCCAGACCCGTGCGCAGTGCTTCCACCGCTTTTTGCTGCCCCATAGTTACCAAGATGACCTGCCCCCCGAACTTTTCCTTGATCCTTAAAGCCTCTTCGACACCAAACTCACAATACGGGTTTATGACATACTTGATGTCATCGGTTACGATCCCCGATCCATCTGACTTAATTTTGATCAGAGTCTCGGTGTCGGGTACCTGCTTCATGCAAACAATGACGTTCACCTTTAACCTCCTTTTGTATATGAATTGAATTCTTCGGAACGCAGATTTTCGCAGATCACTACGGATTTAGATTTGGTATGGGCAAATCTTTGAGAATCCGAATTTCATCTGCGTCCAAAAATAATATCGAACTTGAATCAACAGATCAAGCCGGCCAGGGATAATCCTTCTGGGCCTCTTCGCTCATCACCCCTCTGATAAAAACGTCGCTGATTTGCAGAGCTGCTTCGTCGATGCTGTGCTTCTTTTTTGTCGATAGCACCCAGTAACGGGCCATCTCATCCAGCGCCCCAAACAAAGCCCTTTTCATGATCCCCGGGGTGAGGTCCTTGCGGATGAATCCCCTCTCCTGACCTTCGATTACGATCGAGCGAATCAGGTTGAGGTATTCGATGAAAGGCTTGTTGATATATTCTTTCATGAATTTACTGCTTTGGCGAACTTCCACTCCCAGGACTTCGCCAAGTTGCTGCTGCTTGGCTACAATGGAAAGATGCATGACGGCAAAACGCCTGATCTTCTGCAGCGGATCCTTTTCTTTTTCCAGCTCTTTTCTCGTGTTTTCGACGATCTGCCCGAATTCTTCCTCGAAAAGGGAAATGAGAATATCATCTTTGTTCTTAAAATAGAGATAGATCGTCCCATCGGCGACATTGGCTTCTTTGGCGATCTCCGAAACCCGGGAGTTGTAAAATCCCTTCTCGGCAAAAACTTTTACAGCCGCCTTTAATATTTTCTGGTGCTTGTTCTCGTCTTTCATGTTCTTAAAAACAACAAAATTTTAGAGGTTAAGGAATCGATAACAGTTTAGCCCTTTGAAAACTTGGCTAAACTTCAATGCAGAATGCAAAATTTAAATTGCCAATTTAAAAATGAGAGGCATTTCCCCTTGAAATTTACATTTTTCACTTGGCAACTTTGATGGACTCGTAAAAAGTATGAAAATACTCTTTTTGGTCATTCCCGTGAAAACGGGAATCCAGTATTATAAAGTATTTACATCTTCTCTGGACTCCCGCATCCGCGGGAGAGGCGACTTTTTACGAAATCATCAACTTTCATTTTTCAATGAAATTTAGTGGTTCTTTTCAAAGCGCTAAATTGATACAGAAATCGATTGTTTATAACCGATGAAATTTTTTTACCTTAATTTTCACCCAACTGACCAGGAATGGAATGCAATTTAGAATGAATGATTATTCATTCAACAGTTTTTAACATAGCCCTAAAAGGCTGTCAAGTTTTTTTTGAATTTTTTTTTAAGAATTTTTGTCTGGTTCCCTTTCCACTGATTTCAATATTTCATTGCCGGCGCCCCTTTTCCTCCTTCTTAAAATCATGCCAAGAATCTTATCCCTAGAAAAAAATACTGCCTTATTTGGCCAAGCCAGGGGCCCTTCCTGCCCGAACCGGCACACCAACTCGGAGAAAGGACCAATCTTCAAAACTGGGGTGGGGAATAATCGCCTTGATTTCCAAGGCTGTTTTAAATATGATTTACCCTACGCCTAAGTCAGGGCGGGGAATTTAAATCTGTAACTACCAGCCTGAGGATTCATTGGGTAAATAAATGCGCACCATCTGACGGGGGTGTATAAATGAAAGCCAGAGACTTACAGGAAGAATATCTTTTCTCCGGCCATGGGGCTTGCCCGGGTTGCGCGATGCCTCTTGTTGCGCGCTATGCTTTCCTTGCTTTGGGCCAAAATACCATCGTTATCGTTACCGCCAGCTGTTTCGGGACCATCATTTCTACTTTCTATCCCACTGCCCCCATCAAGCTGGCCGCTTATTCGACCCCTTTTGCCTCTGCCGGGGCAGCTGCCTCCGGGGTGCGGGCCGCCCTGGACATGAAAAGCGATAATGTCACCACCGTCCTAGCCATTGCCGGGGATGGGGGAACTTTTGACATCGGCCTTCAGGCCCTCTCCGCCGCTGCCGAACGGAACGATAATATCATTTACCTCTGTTACGACAACGAGGCGTACATGAACACGGGAATCCAGCGTTCATCGGCTACCCCGTGGGGATCCTGGACCACGACAACACCCCCGGCAAACCTGAAAGATCAGCCGAAGAAAGACATTGTCCAGATTATGGTCGCCCATAATGTCCCTTACGTGGCCACGGTTTCGATAGCCTATCCGGAGGATTTCAACCGCAAGATGAAGAAAGCCAGAGAGACCCGCGGGTTTAAATTCCTCTATGCCCTTTCTCCGTGTCCCGTCGGGTGGCGGTTTTCTTCTGAGCTCACCGTGCGCCTCGCCCGGTTGGCTGTCCAAACAAAGCTCTTCCCGCTCCTGGAAGTGGAAAATGGCGAACGGTACATCCTCAATGAAGTGCCCGAAGGGATCCCCGTCAGCGAATATTTGCAACCCCAGGGACGTTATTCTTTCCTGCGCGAAGGAGACACGGAACGGATCCAGGAAGAGGTAGACCGGGAATGGAAGCGGCTGATGAGGCGAATGGAAGGAACCTGAAACAAAGGATAGGATTGTGGAGAGGATGGCAAAAGTGCCAAGAAATATCAATCAAGCCTTGCGGGGATTTTTACCAACATTCTATAAATTAGGTGCCAGGGGCGCGAAAATCATTTCCCCCTCCAAAGTAGTCACGGCTCCCTGGGTGCGCTGGAAATGCCAGTTCGGCTGCGGCGGATACGGTTCCAGCCTGATGTGCCCGCCTTATACCCCCCAGCCGGAAGAAACCCGCAAAATGCTGGACGGATACAAGCGGGCAATTTTATTTGAAAGTGGATCCGGGAATACGAAAAAAATTGCCGCCCAAATGGAACGGGAAATCTTTTTATCAGGATCCTACAAGGCTCTTGGCTTAGGGGCTGGGCCCTGCAGCCTTTGCCGCTCGTGCTCCTTCGAAAACGGCTGCCGGCACCCGGATGAAGCGAGGCCTTCCATG
Source organism: Pseudomonadota bacterium (assembly GCA_018819135.1). Taxonomy (GTDB): domain Bacteria; phylum Desulfobacterota; class SM23-61; order SM23-61; family SM23-61; genus JAHJQK01. The sequence continues at coordinate 61,677 of JAHJQK010000192.1, forward strand.
GAAGCCTGTGGCATAGACGTCTTTGCCACTGCCAGAAAGCACGGGTTTCCCATCAAGGTAGTTAGAACTTACCAAGATCCCCAGCATTATTTCGGCCTGGTTTTAGTGGAGTGAAATGAATTGAAAGTAAGCATGACCGTATTGGTCATGGCGACAAATTCTTTCTAAATTGCAGGTTTCGGGTCTTTACCCAAAACTTTCCTGACCTTCTTTGTTAATCCATCAATTGTAAAGGGCTTCTGGATAAAATTCACCCCTTTATCCAAAACACCATGATGGACAATGGCATTGTCCGTATAGCCTGACATATAGAGCACCTTCGCCCCTGGACGACTTGATACGAGACATTCAGCCAACTCGCGACCATTCATCCCCGGCAATACCACATCCGTCATTATCAGATGAATAGGTCCCCCATGCTGCTCACAAATCTGTCTGGCCTCATCCCCATGAGACGCCTCCAGGACAGTGTACCCATTTTTAGTGAGGATTTGAACGGTCACCTGCCGGACCTTCTCCTCATCCTCCACCACCAGTATCGTCTCACCCCCACCAGGAAGCTCCTTTTGAACCACCTTCTCACCCGCTTCCTCCGGAAGCTCATCCACGCGGGGAAGATAAATCTTAAAAGCGGTCCCCTGTCCTGGCTCGCTGTATACCCAGATGTTTCCTCCGCTCTGCTTCACAATCCCATGGACCGTGGATAACCCCAACCCTGTGCCCTTCCCTTTCTCCTTCGTCGTAAAGAAGGGCTCAAAGATATGCTCTTTAACCTCAGGGGGCATTCCTACTCCTGTATCGCTCACTGAGAGCATCACGTAACGCCCTGGTGTCACCGCCACATGGCTGCGGGCATAAACTTCATCCAGATCCACATTGGCTGTCTCAATGGTCAACTTTCCTCCCTTCAGCATAGCGTCCCTCGCATTGACCGCAAGATTCATCACCACCTGTTCGATCTGCCCGGGATCAGCCTTCACCGTTCCCAAATTTTCTGCCAATAGAGTAACCAGCTCGATATCTTCTCCAATGACCCGGCGTAACATCTTATCCAGATCTCGCAAAATGGTATTGAGGTCCAATACCTTCGTCTCCAACACCTGGCGCCTGCTGAAGGCTAAAAGCTGCCGGGTGAGAGCGGCCGCCCGGTCCGCCGCCTTCTCAACCTGCTCGATGTTTTCTCGCAAAGGATCGCCCGCTTTCAGCTCCATGAGGGAGAGCTGGCTGTTGCCCTTGATAATGGTGAGGAGGTTGTTGAAGTCATGGGCAACGCCACCGGCCAGACTGCCAATGGCTTCCATCTTCTGCGATTGGCGAAGCTGTTCCTGAAGAGTTACTTTTTCTTCCTCCGCTCGCTTGCGCTCGGTGATGTCCTGGACCATGGAAAGAACACCCAAGACCGTGCCATCAGCCTCTTTTATGGGGGTATTGGACCATTCACAAGTGATGGTGCGACCATCTTTGGTCATGTTATCATTAACGCTGTGGGCAGTAGAATCTCCTCCGAGCAGGCGCTGCCAAATACTGTCCACATGGGATTGCACCTCTTTTGGCACGATGAGACCGTAAGGGTGTTTCCCCATCATCTCCTCGGCAGTGAAACCAAAGATCTTTTCAGCAGCAGGATTCCACGATGTGACCCTGAAGTCAGGGTCCCACATAATACAACCGATGGGCATCCGATCGATTTGAAGCTGGAGGCGTGCCTGACTTCTCTGCAGTGCATCTTCAGCCCTTCTCCGTTCTGACTCCCGGCGCTCAAGTGACTCGGCCATCTGATCAAAGGCTTGAGCTACTCGACCAATTTCTCCTTTGTCGTAAGGTGGACCTACACGAACAGTCAGATCTCCATCGGCCAACCGCTTCGTTGTGTTTGAAAGCCTATTCACAGGACGCAGAATGAAAAGATTTCCACCAAACCAGGCCGCCAGAAACGTCAACATCGCCACCAGTCCTAACCAGGCAAGGTTGCGAACCATATTCCGATCGGCCTCCGCAAAGGCCACCTTAGAGGGAATACCAACAGACACATAAGCGCCCACCTCTGCCCTGCTGCTCAGTGGGGTAAAGGCATACAAACGCAGGACACCATCAATGCCTGTAGTCTCGACCGTTCCCTCCCCTTGGCGGGTCAAGATGGTTTTTACGATGGGGGCATCTGACATGCTTCGGCCCACCCATTTCTCCGGATCGGGATAGCGGGACAGGATTGTTCCCTTGCGGTCAAACACCGTAAACACTGAATCTGGAGGCAAATTCGCTTTTGCAACGATCTGCTGTAACCAGGTCAAGTCCAGGCTGGCAAAGGCCACACCCTTCAGGTGGTCCTTCCCGGCGAGGATGGGGTAAGATAAAACGATGCTCGGTATTCCCGTGATGCGTCCAATTATATATTCGCTTACCGTAAATTTACGGGTATGAAGGATATGAGGGAACCACTCCCGATCGGCGAAATTTGTAGGCTGCTTCATTGGAAGAGCGCTGCAGATGACTTGACCATCCGGTCCTGTCGTACCCAAGTTCGTATAGAATGGGTATTCTTTCAGCAAGCTTGCCAGGAATGGAGAATCACCGGACGATTGGCATTGGAGTATCTGGTCCATTTCGGCCAGGGCTATGAGCAGTTGGTAGGTCTTTTCAATCAAGCTTTCTTGATCACCGGAGACTTTCTGGGCGAGATTCAATGCGCCATCAAGGGCAGCCTTGCGGGCGTGACTGTACAGTTCTATGCCCGAATATACCGTGATCCCTAAGGCAGGAAATGGCAAGAAGAACAAGAAAAATTAACCGTACACGCAAACCGGAAAAAGAAAATCGTTTCATGGACTACCCCCCCATGGTGAAGAATGAAACCTACATCGATATTGGCATTGCTTGATCCCGCGTGAATATGTGGTTCCTCAAAAGACCAATCACGAAAAAATCAAATGATTTTTGATGAATCATAGATCTTTTCCATTAAGAAAATTTCCAAAATATTAGGATCGAGTTGTTTGCCCTTTTCCTCCTGCATTTCCACAATCACATCCTCCAAAGGCATAGCCCTTCGATGGGGCCTTAAGCTGGTCATGGCGTCGAAAGCATCCGCCACAGCGATAATTCTTGCCTCCAGAGGGATGACTTCTCCAACCAACCCATCAGGATATCCCCTTCCATCAAAGTGTTCGTGATGATTGCGGATCATGGGAATTTTATCCTTAAAAAAATCGACCCCTTTTCCAAATATATTCCCCCTTATCTTCACTTTGAAATAACTTACTTGCTTCCTCCTTTTAGAAATCGAAGCAATTCGGAATGAAGAACCCTCCAACCACTTCCTGCTTTGATGGCTCTGATCCTTCCGGTACGGATATACTTCAAATAAGAGGGTTTAGAAATCTTTAAAAATTTGATTGCCTCGTCGGTCGTTAAAACTCTTTCTTTTTCCTTGGAAGACATCGAACCACCTTTCTTTGTTTTGTTTTTACCAACTTTTACCCAATTTGATCAGTTTTTATGCAAATTGTATACCAAGAAGAAATTTATGGAAATTTTATTTGATAAGTATCCGATTTTAAATGATTAATTTAAATTTTGGACGCGGATTAGAAAATCAGGACTGGCTCAATCGGCGGGACGTTTTTGTAGAAATTTGAAAAATATTGTAACAAGATGGATAAAAACGAATAATCATATAAAAAAGGGAAATCTTTAATTTAATGAGTGAGAGGTAACAAAAAGTTGTTTTCCTTTAGAGGCCTTTATATGCTTTTTCCAAAATAATCGTAAATTTACCTCCTCGTCAACTTACCTTCAACCATTAAAGGCCAAGTAGCAAAAGGGGTTCCTGTCCTTTTTTCCATTATTTCTTATCTTTTTTAAAACGTTGCAATTAACGCTCCGAAAAAAAGCCAACCGTTTTGGTTGACTCTGATTTTGTCTACGAGAAAGAGAAAATTTTTAACCCTTCCACCATTTCATAATGCCGCCGGTTATTGGTAAGAAGGGTGAGATCATAATGAAGGCAAGTGGAAGCAATTAAAAGATCAAAGTCGCTGACAATTTTCCTTTGGTGTCTCAAGCGCCCACGTTCTTTACCGAATACTTTACAAATTTCCGCGTCAACTCCCAAAACCTGAAAGTCTTTAAGGAAGGCGTTAAGAACCTTTTGGCTTTTGATGGGATCTTTAGAATAATAAACTCCTTCATAAAGCTCAGCCAAAGAGATCACGCTTAAGGCTACTCCATCAGGCTTAAATTCTTTTAACTTCTGAGTGATCCTCACTATCTTGTTAAAGTGGTCGATTACCCAGTCTGTGTCGATGAGGTAAGAGGTTTTCATAACTTAACCTCAGGTCTGGTGAAAATTAACCGATCATTGTAAATGTTTCTCTTGAGTTCTTCGGCATCAATTAACCCCTTCCAACCGCCAGCTGTAGCCTCCCAAGCATCCTTTTTCGTAGAGAGCGTTGGCATTTCTATGATTGTGATAGAGATTTCTTTTCCTTCTTCAATATCAACCTTCTCTAAGGGTTTAATGACTCCCTTGGAAAACCTAGCCCTGATAGTTTTCATTTTAATCCCTCCTTTGATTTTTGAATTGTGTCCTCTCATAGACATTTATGCCCCTCATTAATTTTTATTTTAGATGGTATCGGGAGAACTGTCAACGGACGGAAAAAATTGGGACATTAAAATTCCCCTTTTGCAGAGTTACCTTCCGGGTCGGACCCGGCCAAGTTATTGTTTTTCAAAAAGATATGTCCCAATAGAAGGCATTTTCCAGCCTTAAATCCACGTTTTCAGGGCCAAAATCATCCTCGTAAGATGTTAAAGGTTCTCGTAACTCGTAGGATCCATTCGCCCCCACCACTTCCCGCCACATAGCCTTTGTCCCAAGTCTCTCTTTCGTTTCTCTTACGAAACCCTCTCTCCCAACAGCAATACTTTCCGTCCACTGCGGTTGGCGCTCCCGGTACCTCTGCTTCTCCAAAGCCTCATTCACCCAGCCACTGTACACCCCCTTAATTTCTTCCATACTTCGAATCCCAAACAAATCCATCAGGCCCTCGTAATCGACCAAAGAATACCTCTGCCGCGGATTCTGAATTTCCACATACCCACAAAATGGCCACTCTGAAGGGTGAGCCACAACCCCAGCCCGGACCATATTCAAATCAATGTAGACCATGCATTGACTCAAATGGGACTCCACCTCCACTGCCGTAGCCTGATACCGATCCTCCCAAAAGGAACCCTTCCGATTCTTCCTCTGGTTGTATTCCTGCCCCGTCCGACCCGCAATCAGTTGCATCGTTTGGGGAATCACCTCTTCCCCCTTATCATCCCTTATAAGCAGATGAATATGGCTGGAAGTGACCGAATAGTTCAGAATAGATACCCCAAAACGTTTCTTGGCTTCAAAAAGCCATTCTAACCATCGCCGCCGATCTCTGGCAAACTTTAACAAGAATTCTCTCTTATGGCATCGATGGGTAATGTGCCATACATGACCGGGAAGATAATAACGGTTAGCTCTTGGCATCTCTATCGCCTAAGGAACGTGTTTTTAGGCTCTCAATTTTAGGCTCTCAATTGCCCTTCTAAACTCCGAAAACCTACCTCTTTGAGGTCCCTTCCTCTAAAATATCAAACGGTTACCCAGGTCCGACCCGTAACAGTAACAGTGCCCAAGTCCGCCATCCAGAATTTGAGGGCTCAAAAACTGGGTTTTGGGGAAATTAGTATATTGCTGGCACTATCTCAAGCCACTGGAAAATCGACCTTGCAATTGCTTCAAAAGTTCAAATCCGGTGAGGGTTGGGGAAAAATTGCTAAGGATGAAGGAGTCAAGCTGGGCCAGGTGGTCAGTGCCGTGGAGAGGGCGAATCCTGCTTTCTCAAAGGGCAAGTCAAAAGGCATGGGGCGAGAGGAAACAAGCAAGGGTGGAGAAGGAATAAGGTCGATGGAGAAGCCCGGGGGGCAGCCAGGTATCTTATCCGGTGTCGGTCCTGGGGAGTCAGGTGGTCGAGGGGGTGGCATGGGAGGCGGCATGGGCCAAAGATAGGAGCTGAGGTTATGGATAACTTAACCCAAGGAATGACTACCTATTTGAAAGGACCCGAGCATTAAGATTGAGAAGGTTTGGTCAGAAGTGCGGGAGGTCCGGTTTGCAAGGATCTCCCGGTTGGATTTCCCGCTTAACAGGGATGTGGTCTGAGTATGAAATACGTCCTCCTTTCGTAACAATTTCCCTTTTACTCGCCCCTATATCCATAATAGCCCGCCACAGAAAGTTGGTTATCCACTCTATTCACCCCTTCGATACGGGCTACGGCGCGTTGGCAATCCTCTCTTAATACATCAGAAGTAACCACGCCTCCTAAAGTAACGACTCCTCTTTCGGTTTCAATGCTAATATGCCGAAGGTCGGTACCCAGGATGTCCACGAGTGAC